>JANQPR010000201.1 GCA_028285385.1 Phycisphaera sp. | reverse complement strand
TGATACGGCCGGCCCCCACGCGACCGCCGCGCCCCACCCACGCCCCCTCCGCGTGTCGTCCGCACTCATGGGGGAGCTCCGGGGTGACTTCCGGGGGGGGCGTTCGGGCTGACGGCACTCGGGTGGTGGCTGGTCGGGGCGTTCGCGTTGGCGGCGGCCTTGGCGGTAGGGCTCGCGTTTAGCCGGGCGGACCCGGACGCGGAGATCGCCGCCCTGCTCGACCACCGGCTCGGGCTCAAGGACCGGCTCGGCAGCGCGCTGCACGCGGCGCAGCACACGGACCACCCGTTCGCGGCGGGCGTGGTGGCGGAAGCGGAACAGGCGGCGGCGCGGGCGCGGGTGGGCGAGGCGTTGCCGTGGCGGGGGTCGGGGTCGACGGCGTGGCGGTGGACGGCGGTGGCGGTGGCGCTGCTGGCGGTGGTCGTGGTGTTCCTTCCGCCGACGTTCGACCCCCTCGGGCTGCGGGCGCAGCGCGCCGACGAGCAGCGGCAACGCGAGGCGCAGGCGGCGGCCGAGGCGGAGCTGCGCGAGGCGGTCGCGTTGATTGATCCGGAAGAGGAGGAGCGCGAGCTGGGCGCGGCGGACGGCGAGCCGGAGGACTTGATGGACCGGCTGGAGGCGGTCCTGTCAAAGCGCGACCTGCGCACGCCCGACGCGCGGCGGGAAGCCGAGGCGGAGCTGTCCGCGATCCGCGACGAGTTGGCAGAGCAGGCCGAGGCGGAGCGGGCGCAGGACCAGGCGATGCGGGCGGCGCTGTCGGGGTTGGAGACATCGCAGGCCGGGCCGGCAGACCGGTTCGTCGAGGCGATGCGGCGGGGCGACTACGACGCGGCGAGGCAGGAGATGCAACGCCTGGCCGAGCGCGTGGACAACGAGCAGCTCAGCGACACGCAGCGAGAGAAGCTGCAGGAGCAGCTCGAAGAGATCGCCGAGCAGTTGCAGGAGCAGGCGGAGCAGCAGCAGGACGCGGCTGAGCAGGCGCAGCAGAACCTGCAAGAGCAGCTGCAGGACGCAGGGATGTCGGAGGAGCAGGCGCAACAAGCGGCACAGCAGAACACGGAGCCCGGCACGTCGTCGCAGCAGGCGCAGCAGCAGTTGCAGGACGCGGGGGCCTCACAGCAACAGGCGCAGCAGTTGTCCCAGCAGACGCAGCAGAGCCGGCAACAGGCGCAGCAGAACCAGAGCAACGGGCAGGCGTCGCAGAACCTCGCCGACGCGGTGCAGCAGATGGCGGACTGCGTCGAGCAAGGCGGGAGCTGCTCGTCGCCGTCGCAGCAGGCGCAGCAACAGCTCGGGCAGATGTCGCAACAGCAGCAGCAGGCGGCGCGGACGCAGCAGGCGCAGCAGCAGGTCAGCAACGCGCAGCAGGCGCTGTCGCAAGGGCAGCAGCCGGGTGCGAGCCAGGGGCAGAGTCCGGGGCAGGGCCAGCAGCCCGGTGCCGGTCAACAACCCGGACAGAGCGGGAGTTCCGGCAGCCAGCAACCGGGCCCGGGTCAACCCGGCAGGGGCGGCCCCGGCGGGTTCGCGGGCCAAGGCGAGGGCGGCAACCCGCTCGGTCGAGAGCGCGGCGACCCGAACCTCGGCTCGGTCGAGGTGTTCGACATCCAGGAGGGCGAAGGCCGTGTGATCTCATCGTGGCAACAAGGCGGCGCGTCGTCGGCGGGCAAGGCGCAGGTCGAGTTCCGTTCGGCCGTGACCGCGGCGCAAGCCGACGCCGAGCGTGCCGTGAACGACGACCGTGCGCCGCGGCGGTACCACCGCGCGATCTCCCGGTATTTCCGTGGCCTGCCCGAGACGCCGCTTGATCAGGACGCTGGAGACGGGAGTCAGTAGCCGGGCGTTGACCACCGGCGACGCCGCGATGACAAAGGAAGGGCGAGTCGCTTCTTCTGGCACCTGACTCCTGACTCCCGACGACTTCCCCCTTGCCGTTCACCTTCGACCAACCCGCGCTGCTGAGCCTGCTGCTGCTGGCGGTACCGGTCGTGTGGCTCGGGGTGCGCAGCCTCGTGGTACTCGAACCGGCACGGCGCGTGACGGCGATCGTCTTGCGGGTGCTGGTTCTCACGCTGCTTGTACTGATCCTCGCCGGGTTGAGCACCCAGCGGACGCACGACGACCTGACCGTGATCGCCGTGGTCGACCGGTCCGCGTCGGTCCGAACGTTCGGCGACTTCGCCCCACGCAACGGAACGACCAGCGACCCCGACCAGGCGGTGCTCGCGTTCGTCGAGCGTGCCGGCACCGACCGCCGACCCGACGACCGTTTCGGGTTGGTGACCTACGACGCACGGCCGTCCGTCCGCGTCCGGCCCGGCCCGCGCGATACGCTCGAGGCCGCCACCATCGACGCCCCCCTCTCCGGCACCGACACCGCCGCCGCGCTCACCCACGCGCTCGCTGCCGTCGCGGACGCCGACACCGCGCTGCGGCTCGTGCTCGTGACCGACGGCAACGACACGTCCGGCGACCTGCTCAGCGCCGCCCGCGCCGCGGCCGCCGCGGGCGTGTCGATCGACGTCGTGCCCGTCCCCTACCGCGTCGGCGACGAGGTGATGGTCGAGGGCGTCTATGCGCCGGCCGAGGCCCGCGAGGGGCAGACGGTTTCGGTCCGCGTCGTGCTGCGCGGCACCGCGCCGGTGGCGGGGACGATCGAGCTGCTGCGCGACGACGCAGTGTTGGACCTTGATCCTGCGCCCGACCGCACCGGTGTTCCGATTCAGCCGTCGCAGTGGGTCGCGCGGGACGAAACGGGAACCGCGGGCGGCGACGATGACACGGACAACCGCTACGTCCTGGCCGTGACGCTCGATGTGCCGATGACCGCGGCGGGGCCGACGTCGTTCACCGCCGTCTTCGAGCCCGCACGTCTCGACCGCAACCAACCCGATCTGGCCGTGAACAATAAAGCACAGGGCTTCACGCAGGTTGCTGGCAAAGGCAAGCTCCTGTTCGTCGATCAACTCGGCGGCGCGTCCGGCCGGATCCTGCCCGACGCGCTTCGTACCCGCGGCATGGGGCTCGAACTCATCGAGCCGGACGCGTTCCCAACCTCCCTCAACCAGTTGCAGCGCTACGACGCGGTCGTGTTTCAGAATGTCCCGGCCGACGACATCCGTCCGAGCCAGCAGGACCTGCTCGTGCGCTACGTCCGCGACCTGGGCGGCGGGTTCGTCATGGTCGGTGGGCCCGACAGCTTCGGGGCCGGCGGGTGGACCAACACCGCGATCGACGACGACCTGCTGCCCGTCGACTGCGAGATCCCGTCGCAAACGATCCTTCCGACCGGCGCCTTGGTGATCTGCCTCGACCGCTCGGGTTCGATGGCGATCCCCGTCGGCAGTACCGGCAAGACGCAAATCGAACTCGCCGGCGAAGCCGCCATCCTCGCGCTGCAGTCGCTCTACCCGCAGGACCTCGTCGGGCTCATCGCCTTCGACGACAGCCCGAAGTGGATCGTCCCGCTCCAGGAAAACAACAACCCCGGTGAGGTCGCCCGGCTCATCCGCTCGATCCAGCCCAGCGGCGGCACCAACATCTACACCGGCCTCGAACGAGCGTACCGCGCGCTGTCCGACCGACAGTTCGCCGACACCGCCGTCCGCCACTGCATCCTGCTCACCGACGGCAACGAGCCCGCGCAGAACTACCCGCAGCTCATGAACCAGTTCGCGCGTGCCGGAATCACCCTCACCACCGTCGGCGTCGGCGACATGCAGAACACACAACTGCTGCAGGACCTCGCGTTCCTCGGCGGCGGAAGCTTCTACCCCATCGCCGACCCGAACCAGCTTCCCAAGGTCTTCATCAAAGAAGCCCGCACAATCCGCAAGAACCTGATCAAAGAGAGCACGTTCGTCCCGCAGCGCGTAAACACCGGCTCGCCGATCACGGCCGGGATTACGTTCGGCGAGCCGCTGCGCGGGATCGTGCTCACCGGGCCCCGGCTCGAACGGCGGGTCGACATGCCGCTGGTCGGCGAGGAGGGCGAGCCGTTGTTCGCGCACGGGCAGGTCGGTCTCGGGCGCGTGGCGGCGTTCACCTCCGACGCAACGAACCGCTGGGCCGTGCCGTGGCTGACGTGGTCCGGCTACGGCGACTTCTGGACGCGCACGATGCGGACCGTCGCCCGCCCCACCGCGTCGCGCAACGCGGACCTGATCACGTCGTTCGACGGTGACGAGCTCAAACTCACGCTCAACGCCTATGACGACGCTGGGGGCACGTCAACGAACCCGGCAACCACCGGCGCGACCACGGTCCGCGGCGGCGTACTCACGCCGAACGGGACGATCGAAGAAGTCACGCTCCGCCAGACCGGGCCCGGTCGGTACGAAACCAGGCTCCCCGCGCCCGACGACGGCAACTACATCGCCTCGCTCTACCTCACCGACGACGCCGGCGAACGCAGCGCGGTGTTCGGCGGCAAATCCCGTGCGCCCGGACAAGAGCTCCGCACCTTCCGCCCGGATCACGAGAAACTGGCGCGGGTCGCGGAGCTCACCGGCGGGCGAGTCCTCGACCTGGACGCGCCGGAAGCCGAGCCGCTGTTCGCGCGGACCGAGCCGTTCACAACCGTTTCGACACGACCGCTGCGCTGGTCCTTGTTGCCGTGGTTGCTCGCGTTGCTGCTGCTGGACGTGGCCAACCGGCGGATCGCGTGGGACGCCGCCGCCATTGCCGGGTGGGTAAGGTCTCACGTCAAGCCAAGCCGGGACGACGCGAAGCAGCGGGAGACGCTCGCCGCGCTCAAGTCCCGCAAGGCTAAGGCGCAACAAGGCGCAGCGGATTCACCGAGCGACGCCAAGCCGCCGCCCGTTACGCCGGCTCTGACGTCCGCCCCCGACCGCCGCCGCAAGTTCGTCACGACGAACGACGCCCCGGCCAACGACGACTTCGCCGAGGCCGTCGGCGGTGCGACTCAAACACCACGCAAGACCGCTGCCGCCGAGCCGTCTGAAGAACAGACGGACACCGCCTCTACCACCTCCCGTCTCCTAGCCGCTAAGCGCCGCGCAAACGAAGACCAGTAGCGCGTTTCCGAACCGGAGTTCATCATGCCCGAAGACCTCACTCAGCAAGCCGAGCAGTTCCGCCAGCACTACGCCGCCGTCCGCGACCAGGTCGGCCGGGTCATCGTCGGACACGGCGAGATCATCGACGGCGTGCTTACCACGCTCTTCGTCGGCGGCAACGTGTTGCTGGAGGGCGTGCCCGGACTCGGCAAGACGATGCTGATCCGCTCGCTGTCGCAGGCGTTATCGCTCGAGTTCTCCCGCATCCAGTTCACGCCCGACCTGATGCCCGCCGACATCACCGGCACGACGGTCGTGCTCGAGGAACAGCAATCCGACGGCACTTCTCGCAGGACCTTTCAGTTCCGCAAGGGCCCGATCTTCGCGCAGATCGTCCTGGCCGACGAGATCAACCGCGCGACACCCAAGACCCAGAGCGCGATGCTCGAAGCGATGCAGGAGCGCAGCGTCACTGTCGGCGGGGCGACCTACGAGATGCCCCGGCCGTTCTTTGTCATGGCGACGCAGAACCCGATCGAGCAGGAAGGCACCTACCCGCTGCCCGAAGCGCAACTCGACCGATTCCTGTTCAAGCTCGACGTCGGCTACTCGAGCCGGGAAGAGCTGCACGAGATCCTCGAACGCACGACGCGGGCCGAGCAGCCGACGATCGAGCCGGTGTTGTCGGGCGAGCAGATCGTCGCGTACCAGAAGCTGATTCGGGCCGTGATGATCAGCCCAGAGGTGCAGGACTTCGCGGTGCGGGCCGTGCTCGCGACGCACCCCGAAGGCGAACACGCCACGAAGATGGCCCGGCAGTTCCTGCGTTTCGGCGCGTCACCGCGTGCGGCCCAGGCCCTGGTCATGGCCGGCAAGGTCCGGGCGTTGCTGGACGGGCGCGGCCACGCCGCGGTCGACGACCTGAAGCAGGTCCTGCTGCCTGCGCTGCGCCACCGCGTGCTCCTAAACTTCGAAGGGCAGGCCGAGGGTGTCACACCCGACATGATCGTCAACGACATCCACGACACGCTGCCCGTCGAAACCGCCGGCGTCGGCGGTTGACCCCATTCCTATCCGCACGGGAGGCCCGCGATGAACTCCATCCGCACACAGCTTCTAACGTCAACGCTTGTCGCGTTCGTCATGGCTTGCCTCACGGGCGCGGTCCGCGCTCAGCCGCCGGACGTCCAACCGATGTTTGACGCGGGCGACTTCGCCGGCGCGACGGCCGCGCTGGAGCAACGCTTGGCCGAAGCGCCCGACGACGCCGATGCCCGGCTTGCGCTCGGCGTCACGACGTTCCTCTCCGGGATCGAAGAGTTCGCCCAGACCATGCACCGCTATGGGCTGCGCGACGTCACGCGACTCGGCATGGGCATGCCGTTCATGAACGTGCCCGTCCGCCGGAACCCGAACCCCGAAGCCGTCTCGGCCGACGACGTCGTCGCGATGCTCGAACGTTTCGAGGAGGCGCTGGGCGAAGTCGACGCGATCCTCGAACCCATCGGCGACGCCGACGCCCACATGCCGCTGCGCATCGGCACCGTCCGCATGGACCTCAACGGCGACGGCGAGCTCACGGACGACGAATCGCTCTGGCGGTTCTTCGCCTCGATCACCCAGCCACAGCGGCGCTGGCAGCCCGAACCCGATCCGGAGGCCGACGCGAGGATTCGTGAGCAGGCCGAGAGCTTTGTGCTCGGGCTCGATACCGCCGACGCGTACTGGCTGCGCGGGTATTGCCACGTCATGTCGGGTCTGACCGACCTCGTCCTCGCGTACGACGGCACCGAGCTCTTCGAGCGCACCGGGCACCTGTTCTTCGAGCGGGTCGAGTCGCCCTACGCGTTCCTGACACATCAGGGCGACCCCGACCAGTGGGACGCCAACGTGTTCTTTGACGCCATAGCCCTCGTCCACCTGATCAACCAGCCTCTGCGTGACGCCGAGCGCATGCCCGCGGCCCGGCAGCACTTCGTGACCATGATCGAGATGAGCCGGAAGTCCTGGCGGGCGATCCTCGCGGAGACGGATGACGACAACGAATGGGTGCCGGGCCCGCTGCAGTCCGGCGTGATCGGCATCGACCTCAGCCAGGAGCAGATCGACGCGTGGATGGGCTTCCTCGACGAGGCCGAGGCGCTGTTGACCGGAGAGAAGCTGCTGCCTTTCTGGCGTGGCGACGACGACGCCCTCGGGGTCAATCTCCGCCGGGTGTTTGACGAGCCGACACGAATGGACCTCGTCCTCTGGGTACAGGGCACCGCCGCGGCGCCGTACCTCGAACAAGGCAACCTGACCGAGCCGGACTTCTGGCGTCGTCTCAACGCCGACTTCGGCCGCAACTTCCCGGGGTTCGCGTTCTGGATCAACTGAAGCCGATGCATGCCTGACCTGCTCACTCCCGAGTTCATGCACCGTCTCGACCGGCTCGACGTCGTGTCGCGAAAGCTGCTGCGCGGGAGCATGCAGGGGGAGCGGCGATCCAAACAGAAAGGCCAGAGCGTCGAGTTCGCCGACTACCGCAACTACGTCGTCGGCGACGACCTGCGGCGGATCGACTGGAACCTCTACGCCCGCCTAGACAAACTGTTCCTGCGGCTGTTCCTGGAAGAGCAGGACCTGAGCGTCAACGTCGTCTTCGACACCACGCGTTCGATGGACTACGGCAACCCCCCGAAGTTTCTGTACGCGAAGCAACTCGCCGCCGCATTGGGGTACGTCGCGTTGACACACCACAACCGGCTGAGCGTGTTCGCGTTTGCCGACCGGGTGGTGTCGCAGCTCGACGGGCTGCGCGGGCACCGACCGGTACCACGGCTGTTCGACTTCCTCGAAAGGACGCCGACCAGTGACTCGCCGGGCGATCTGGGCACGGCGTTGCGAGACATCGCGTTGCGGCAGCGGCGGCCGGGCGTGCTGGTGGTGGTCAGCGATTTCCTGGACAAGGGCGAACTGGGTGACGCGCTGCGATACGTGGCGGGTCCGCGGTTCGACGTGATCGCGGTCCAGGTGCTGAGCCCGCAAGAGGTCGACCCGGGCAAGGGCGGCGTGGCCGGTGACCTGCGGCTGACCGACGTGGAGGACGGCGACGTTGCGGAGGTCTCGGCCACGTCGGTGCTCGTGAAGAAGTACCGCGCCACGTTGGAGGCGTATTGCCAGCACGTGCGTGAACAATGCGTCCGGCGTGGCTTTACGTACCTGAACGTCACGACCGACGTGCCGGTCGAGACCGTGATCCTGAGTTACTTCCGGCAGCGGGGGGTGTTGGCGTGACGTTTTTGTCCCCGATGACGGCGTTGATCGCCGCGGCGTTGACCGTGCCGTTGCTGATCGGGCTGTATTTCCTGAAGCTGCGGCGTCGGCCGATGGTGGTCCCGTCGACGCTGCTATGGCGAAAGGCAGTGCAGGACCTGCAGGTCAACGCGCCGTTCCAGAAGCTGCGGAACTCGTTGTTGTTGTGGTTGCAGTTGTTGCTGTTGCTGCTGCTGTTGTTCGCGATGGCTCGGCCGGCGGACGACGCCGCGGCGGTGAACGGGCAGCGGATCGCGATCCTGATCGACCACTCGGCTTCGATGTTGGCCACGGACGCCGCGGGGGCCGACGCAACACGGCTCGAGGCGGCGAAGCGCGCGGCGCGCGACGTGGTCGCGAACTTGGAGCGCGGCGCGGCAGCGATGGTGGTGTCGTTCGCGGAAACGCCTCGCGTCCGCCAGCAGTTCACGACCGACCGATCGGCGCTGCGGCGCGCGATCGACACCATCGCACCGACCGACCAGCGCGGCCGGCTGGGTCCGGCGCTACGGGTGCTGGAGCCGCACGCGAACGAGGACGGGTCGCTGTCGGTCGTGGTGGTGAGCGACGGCCGGGCGAGCGACGGTGCCGATGCGCTGCCGGGGTTGCCGGGCGCGGCGGTGCGTTACCTCGCGGTCGGTTCGGAGCGGCCGAGGAACCTGGCGATCGTATCGAGCGACGCGCGGCGGGACGTCGACGACCCATCGGAGGTCGAGGTGTTCGCCCGGCTGGTCAACACAGGGAACGAATCGGTGACGGCGAACGTGACGCTCGAGGTCGAGGGCGCGGTGCAGGCGACACGGCGTGTCGAGGTGCGTGGCACCGGCACAGCCGACGACGACGGAGGCGCTCCTCGCGCTTCGGGCGAACGCGTGGTTTCGTTCCGGATGCGGCTGCCCGGGCAGGCGGCGGTGACGGTGTCGCACGACGTGGAGGACCACCTGACCGCGGACAACGCGGCGCGGTTGATGCTGACCGCGGCGCGGCGGCTTCGGGTGCTGGTCGTGACGCCGGGCGATAACCCGTTCCTGGCCGAGGCGGTATCAGCTGCGGGGGTGGACACGCTGGACGCGGTCACGCCGGCGGCCTTCGACGAACAAGGCATGACCGGTTCGGGCTACGACGTGGTGGTGTTCGACCGGTGGACGCCGGAGTTCTTGCCGCCGACGAACACGCTGAGCTTTGGTGCGGTGCCAGCGGTACGGGGCTTCGCGTTGCGGGAAGCGCAAGCCGACGCGCCCGCGTTGCAGCGGCCGTTGACGTGGGCGGGCAACGAACCGGTGATGCGGTACGTCGCGTTGGACGACCTCGTGATCCGGGAGCCGGGACGCCTCGTGCTGCCGCGTAACGGCAAGGTGTTGGCAACGGGGTTGAGCGGGCCGTTGATCGGGCAGGTCGCTGTGGACGCGGAAGGCGACACCGAGTCGTCCGGACGGACTCGCCACGTCGCGGTGGCATTCGACGTGCGCGGGAGTCGGTGGCCGTTGAGTTGGAGTTGGCAGGTGTTCATGGTGAACGCCTTGGAGGTGCTCGGCCTGGGGAACACCGGAGACGTCGCGACGGTGGCGTACCGCGCGGGTGAGGCGGTGACCGTTCCGGTCGAGGATGGAGAAGACGTGACGTACCGCGGGCCGGAGACGCTGAACGCGGCGGCGCGGTCGGGGTTGGCCACGCTGCCGACGCTCACGCGGGTCGGGTGGTACCGCACCGACGCCGACGCGGTGGCCCCGCCGATGGACCGGATCGCGGTGAACCTGTTGGACGAGAACGAGAGCGACCTGCGGCCCGCGGAAGTGTTGCGCGTGGCGTCGAGCAGCGGCGTGGCGTCGGCGGCAGGCGAAGAGACGGTGCGCCGCGAGTGGTGGCCGTGGTTGACTGGCGCGGCGCTGGCGATGCTCTGCGTCGAGTGGTGGGTTTACGCGGGACGCGTACGGGTGTAGCCGATCGCCCCTCCGAAGGAACCCAAAACCGAGAGGAAGAGCATTGAATGGATCGCAGCGCAAGCCCCACCTGATCGTGGTGACGGGTCGACCGGGCGCGGGCAAGTCGACGCTAGCACCCAGGCTTGCCGGCGCGATCCGTTGCCCCGCGGTCAGTCGGGACGAACTCAAAGAAGGCCTCGTCAACACGACCGGCGAGGTCGGGACCCACGGCGACGAGATCACGCGACAGGTCTACTCTCTTTTCTTCAACGTGTTACGTACGTTGCTATCGAGCCGAGTCACCGCCGTTGCCGAAGCGGCGTTCCAGCACCCCGCCTGGGAGAACGGGCTTGAGTCGTTGCGGCGTCTGGCGGACATCCGGGTCGTCGTCTGCGACATCTCGGGCGAACTCGCGCGGGCAAGACGTATCGAGCGCGCTGACGCCGACCCGCAGCGCGAGCGGTTTCACGGTGACCGAGACGTCCGTATGGTTCGACAGGGGCTCGCGGCCACTCCCGGTGCGTACGACCCGCCCCGGCTCGGCGTGCCGACGCTGACCGTCGACACAACGGACGGCTACGACCCCGGATTCGAGGCGATCCGCGACTTCGCGCTGTCGGACAACGACTCGCGTTGACCGCCGCAAGGCCCGGCCCGTTCTGCCCGCGGCACGAGCGCGCTTCCCCTGGTCACCGGACAACACTCGTGCCAACCATGTTCGATGCACGACGGCCCGATGTCGTAATCACCGACTTCAACCACCCCAGCGGCCGAGCACGGCGTCGAGGTGGCCCTGGCTGACCGGTTCCTCGGGGGCGGCGTTCAGCCAGCCGGCGGTGTCGCCGGGCGAGTCGGCTAGGTCCATCGAGAGCGTGAACTCGCCGCGCCCGGTCTGCGCGAGCACCTGCACGGTGTACTGGCCGGCGTCCGTCGCGGTGAAGTTCAGCGCCGCGTTGCGTCCGTCGGCGCCGCCGTTCTCGTTGAAGCCGACCACCGAGCCGTCGGGGCCGTAGAGCACGACGACCGGGTCGAGCGTGTTGCCGGGCAGCGCGCCCGCGGCGTCGAACGGCGTCGAGGTCGTGAAGTTGACGGCGTCGCCGGCCGCGAGAGTCACGGTGTAGGCGTCACCGCCGGGCAGTAACGGGTCGCCCACATTGGGTGTGGCCCACGGCATCTCGGCGCTGCCGTTGCTCGCCAGTTGCTGGAAGCGCGGGTAGGCCGTGGTAACCGACGACGTGACGGCCCCGGAGTCGGGGTCGAGGGTCACGAACGACACATCGCCCGAGCCGCCCTGCTCGAGTCGCGCCGACCCGAGGAGTTGCGTTCCGTCCCAGGCCAAGCCGTCGAGGCGGATCTGTTGTCCGCCGACGGCGCCGACCGTGATCGTGCCCTGCAGAACGCCGGTCGTAGCGTCGACTTCGTAGACGAGTTCGCCGCTGGGGCTCAGCACGAAGACGCTGCCGCGGTCGGGTGCGCCGACGAGATCGGTCGGGAACTCGCTGGGGAACGCGCCGGCGAGGGTGCGTTGAACCGCCGCAGTCTGGGGTTCGAGGAAGTACAGGTCACCGCTGCTCGTTGACCCCAAGACCAATGAATCTTCGAAGAAGCCCATGCCACGGAGCGACGTCAACCCGACGTCGCCGGTGATCGGCATCGTGCTCAGGATGTCGCCGGTGTCGGGCTCGATGGTCACGAAGACCGTCGGCGCACCGCCACCGGTGCCGGAGAAGTCCCGACCGAGGCCGTAGAGCAAGGAGCCGTCGTAGGCGATGTCGCTGATCGAGAGTTCCCGGCTGTTGAGGTGCAGTAGCACCCGGGTCGCGACACCCGTTTCGGGGTCAACCTCGACGACCTGATCGGGCGCCTGGTTGAAGGTCGAACGCAGCGCGAAGACCCGGTTGTCGCCGGCTTCCGCCACGTAGCCCAGGGCCGCTTCGCCGTC
Organism: Phycisphaera sp.; assembly: GCA_028285385.1. Taxonomy (GTDB): domain Bacteria; phylum Planctomycetota; class Phycisphaerae; order Phycisphaerales; family Phycisphaeraceae; genus CAZIXN01. Next base: position 19,134 of record JANQPR010000201.1, on the reverse strand, counting down.
GCCCAAGGACCGCAGCGGCTCGTCGTCGCCGCCGTTGGGCGCGACCGGGAGCTTGAGGCCCGCGGTGGCGACCAGTTGGTACGCGCCGGGGACGGCGCCGCGGAGCCGGAGCGTGTACACCCCCGCCTCGGCGACGGCGAAGTCCAGGATGCCGAGATCGAAGTTGGTCGCGTCTCCGTCGAGTGGGTCAGGCGTGGCGGTGGCGAGCAAGGTGCTGCCGTCGGGGCCGATCAGTTCGAGCACGTCAGGTGTCGCCGGGTCGGCGACGCCATCAACGCGGTGGTAGATCACGTCCAACGACTGACCGACTCGGTCGCTGAGGTCGATGCGAAACGTGTCTCCCGCGGACGGTTCGTACGCCCCCACCGCGAACGCGAGGTCGGCGTCACCCCCGACGGTGGGATGGATGCCGATGCCGTCGGCGTATTCCTCGGCGGCGTCGAGCAGGAAGAACTGGATCGTGCCCGACCCGGGCTCGCGGATGAGTTCGACGGCGTAGGTCTCGCCGGCGGGCACCGCGATGTTGTTGAAATCGAGTTCGACCCACGACGCGCCGGAGGCCGGCACCGCGACGCTGGTCAACTCGGCCAGCACCTGGCCGTTGATCGACCCGCCGCGGAGCCGCGCGGTCACGGTGCTCACGCCCAACGACTGCATCGCTACGCGGACCACCCCGATGTTCGCGGTCGGGGCACGGAATGTCTGGCCGATCGAGCCGCTGAGGACGTACGACGGGCCGGGGTTCAGGTAGTCGATCGCCGCAACGAAGTCGTCGGTGTCGCTCGTGTCGTCGGCGTCGAGCGTCCCGCGGACAGCCCAGCGCACGCCGTCGGCCAGCGGCAGCGCCGACCCATCGATCGACACCGGCGTCTGGTCGTCGTCGACTTCTACGAGCGTGTTGAGGTAGACCGTGACCGAGTAGTCGCCCGGCAGGTCGGAAGTCACCGTGAAATCGACGTCGCCGTCCGCACCCGCGGCGGGCAGGTTCACGACCACGGCCTCACCTGCCGGTGCGGTGTAGTCGGTGCCGGCCACCGTGACGGTCAGCCTCATCGTCGGCGGCACGCCCGGTTCGATGCTCAACGGCGTGAAGACGGCCGACACGCTCTGCCCGGCGTCGACGGTGACTCGGAAGGTGTCCGTGTCCGTCGGCGTCGGGGCGACGGTGTCTTCAGCGATCACGCCGTAGATCGCCTCGGTCTCGGAGACCAGCGAGCCGAGCGGCAGGCGACGTACCAACCCGTCGACGTCTTGAACCGCGACGCGGTCGGCCGCGATGTTCACCAGGAAGTTGCCGCCCGGCACGCCGTCGCCCGACCCTTCGGCCGGCAGCGGCCACGTTGCTTCTCCGTCCAACGCATTGCCGGCCGGGTCGCGGAAGTCGCCGCTGTTGAGCGAGACCCGGTACGCGCCTTCCTGCTCGGTCATGTCGAAGACAAACGTCGCGGTGTGCGTCGCGGGCTCGTACGCCATGGCGTACACGGTTTCGGGAGGCATGAACGTGCGGGTATCCGCCGCCGTGAGTGTGGCCCGCATTTTTGAAAGGTCGAAGTCGATCGGGCCGTCGAACCGCACGTTCCAGGTGAAGCTGTCGGCCGAGACGTCGAGCGTCGTGTCCGGCGTGATGCTGCTGGAGAGGACACGCGGGCCGACGGTGTCGAGCGTGAAGACCGACGAGAACGCCGGCACGCCCCGGCCGATGAAGTCGAGGATCGCGCCCTCGGCGATGGCCACGGTGTACGACCCGTCGGCGATCGGCGCGGCGAAGTCGAAGGCCACCGAGTCCGCGTCGATCCGGCGCACCGCGGTGGCGGCCACGCCATCGACCGTCAGGTCGGCTGCGTCGAGCGACTCGGTGTCGACCGGGACGTTGAAGTCGATCGTCGCGGTGGTCGGCGCGGTGTTGAGCACGGCGCCGTCGGCGGGGGTGGCGCTCTCGACGGCGAAATCGGGCACGAGCCAGTTGCCGAAGTCGAAGCCGCCGAGCGTCTGGTTCGCGCCGAGCTCGACGCGGTGCGACGCGTCCACCGGCCCGGCGGTCTCGATTACGGCCGATTCCAGCACCTGGTGCCAGCCGCCGTCCAGGCTGCCCAGCGGCGCCGCGCGATACCAGTCCCAGCTGATGTGAGCCGCCGTTCCGTCGCCCTGCGGCAGCAGCACAACCGTCGCGTCGCTGTTGTCGTCGTACACCGTGACGGCGTCGGCCGGCAACGAGGTGAGGCGGATGCCGAAGTTGCTGGTGTAGCTCGGGAGCGTCGCGAGGTCGTCCTCGAACTCGGTCCCGACCGCGCCGCTCCGCTTGAAGGACGTCCCGGAGCTGCTCATCGTCATGGATGTGCCGAACAGGCCGTTGAGCAGGATGGTGCTGTTGGAAGGCTCGGACATCACGATCAGCCCGCCACCGGCTTCGACGTAGTCACGGATGACCACCTGCGCTTCGGCACCCAGGTCGGGCCAGAGCGAGCGCCGGTCGAGCTCGGGGATCAACAGCACGTTCGCGTCGGCCAGTGCGTCGCGGAAGTCGTCGGCCGTGACGCCGGTAAACGGCAGCACGTCGAAGCCGAGCGACGACAGCGTCGCCTGGACCGTGTCGGATTCTTCGAACTGTCCGCCGCCGGTGCTGACGTAGAACGCGTCGTCGAACACGGCCACGCTCAACGTCGCACCGGGAACGGCCCGACCCGGGAAGCTCGGCGCGTAATCCGTCGGCGTCACCGCGCGGAGCCGGTACTCGCCCGCGGGCAAGAAGTCGAAGCGGTACGTGCCGGCCTCGTCCTCGTCGGTGGTGGCTGGGTCGTCGGCGGCGGTGACGACCCACCGTTCACCCTCGCCGTTGTCCCACGCGCCGTCCCCGTTGCCGTCCGCCCAGTCGAGGACGCCGTCGTTGTCGGAGTCGAGGTAGACCACGACGCCGACCTGCCCGGACTCGCCGGCGTCAAAGACGCCGTCGTTGTTGTCGTCGGCCCAGACCGTGCCCGAGAGCGTGCTGCTGAAGCTCTCGACGTCGTCGTTGACGATGGTCCCGGTGCCGGAGGTGTTCAGGAACTCGGCCGTGCCGGCGGCCCGAGAGATGTTCAGCCGCAGCGTCTCGTTGGACTCGATCTCGTAGTCGCCGACGACGTCGACGCTCACCGTCTGGCTGCCCGATTCGCCGGCGGCCCACTCGAGCGTGCCGGACGTGGCGGCGGCGGTGTAGTCGGTGCCAGCGACAGCGGTGCCGTCGGTCAGCGACCAGTTCAAGCGGACCAGGTCGACCACCGGCGACGTGACCGAAACGGTGAACGTAAGCGTTGTCGTGCCGTCGTCACCCTCGGTCACGGTCGGGCTGTCCACGCTGAAGCGCGGCATGGGCACGATCGTGATGGCGTCGTCTATCGTGGCGGTCGCGGCGTTGCCCGCGAGGTCCGTCGCCTCGTAGGTCACCGGGATCGAACCCTCGGGCAGCGGGCCGAAGTTGTTGGCGAACAACGACCAGGTCAACGCCGTGTTGTTGTAGGAGGCATTGAACCACGTGCCCGGCGTGTCGTATTGCTCGATGCGCAGCTGCGCGAGTGGCTCGTTGAACGTGCCCGACAGCGTCGGGCTGGTGATCACGGTCGTCAACGCGTCGACCGTCGCGGTCGGCCCGGTGGTATCGACGGTGATCGCGATCGTGCCGGGCTGCTCCCACAGGCCGATGGCCCCGTCGTGGATCCGGACGCGAAGGTCGTATGTGCCGTCGCGCAGCAGGACGGTGCCGTCGGTCACGAGCGTGACCGCGCCGTCGGCTTGGGCTACGACGGAGGCCAAGACCGTCGGCCCCGGGAGGTTGGGCGTCGTGTCGGCGTCCTGCCCCCAGTACTGCAGCACCGCGTCGAGTTCGGCTTGGCCGACGGTCGCGCCGGGTGGTCCGCCGGGCACAGGCTCGCCCCAGTTCCCCAACACGACGTCGAGGTCGCCTTGTTCCACGGAACCGCTGCCATCGAAGTCGCCGGCCGCGCTGTCGACGGGACGCGGCTCCGCGATCACCTGCACGAGCTCGCCGGCACGCACACCGGGGACCGTGAAGGTCAAGGCGGAGTCGGTGTCGGCGTTGTTTCGTTGAGTCAGGTTGTCGTTGTTGAATGCCCCCGTGTCGGAAGCGGGCGCCAAGTCAGCCAGCAGTTCGGAGCGGGCGAGGCCGAAGTCGACACCGGTCGCTTCCTCAGCGGCGCTGACGGTGAGGTAGTTAGCGCCGCCGGCGATCCCACGGAAAACGTACGCCGAGCCAGACGAGAAGAAGCCGTCATCGTCCAGGTACGAGCCGACGATCGCGTTGGAGCCATCCACGCCGACGGCCCAGCCGAAGCGGTCCCCGCCGGCCTCGTCGTTGGCGGTGAGTTTGAAGTCCTCCACCCACTCGGCACCGCGGTCGGCAAAGACGTACGCCGAGCCGGACTCAGTGCCCGCGTCGTCGTTGTCGTACGCGCCGATGACCGCGAGGCCGCCGTCCAACGCCACGCTGCGCCCGAACTCGTCGCCGTTCGCGCCGTCGTCGGGGGTCAGCTTGGTCCGCTGGATCCAGCCGGCACCGTCCCACCCGAACACGTACGCCGAGCCGGAAGTCGAGCCGTTGTCGTCGTCGCCGTTGGCGCCAACGAGCAAAGTCGCCCCGCTGAGGGCCACATCGATGCCGAAGTTGTCGAAGCTCGTGCCGTCACTCGCGTTGACTTGGGCTTGCTGCGTCCAGGTCGAGCCGTCCCGAGCGAAGACGTACGTTGCCCCCGAGTCGGTGCCGCGGGTGTCTTCCCCGTACGCGCCGATGGCCGCCAGGTCGCCGGCGACCGCCACGGCGTAGCCGAAGTAGTCGGAGCTGCCCCCGTTGCTGGCGGTGAGTTTGGTTTGCTGCGTCCACGCGCTGCCCTGGCGGACAAACACATACGCCGAACCCGAGCTCGAACCGCGGTCGTCGTCGCCGTACGCGCCGATCACCGCCGTGTCACCGTCCAGGGCGACATCCCAGCCGAACAAGTCGGAGCTGACGCCATCGGTTGCGGTGAGCTTGGCCTGCTGCGTCCAGGCCGCGCCGTCCCAGACGTAGACATACGCCGAGCCGGAGCTCGAACCGCGGTCGTCGTCCAGCGGCGAACCGACGAGGATCGTGTCGCCGCTAACGGCGACGCTGTACCCGAAGTCGTCCCCACTGACTCCGTCAGCGGGCACCAGCTTGGTGTGCTGAACCCAAGCCGCCCCCTCCGAACGCGAGACATAAACGGCGCCAGTGCCCAGGTTGTGCGCGCCGGCCACCGCCCACGGCCCATCGAGGCCGACGCTGTAGCCGTAAAACGCGCTGGACAACGGGTCGTCCGCGACCAGCTTCGCCCCCTGCACCGGCATGAGGCTCGGCGTGCGCTGCTGCAGCGTGTCGGGCGCACCGACCTGACGTACCGCGTAGTCACCCGATGGCAGCTCGTCGAACCGGTACGAGCCGGCTTCGTTGACGTCCGCCGAGCCGGGGTCGTCCGCGGCGGTGAGCGTCCAACGCTCGCCCTCGCCCTCGTCCCACGCGCCGTCGCCGTCGCCGTCGGTCCAGTCCAGCACCGCGTTGTCGTTGGCGTCGAGGTACACGGTGACGCCGGCCAAGCCCGGCTCGTCAGGATCGGCCTCGCCGTCGTAGTCGAGGTCGGCGTAGATCGTGCCCGCGATCGCGGCGGACGGCTGAACGACCTGCAACTCGTCGGTGGTCGAGTCGGCGCCGGTGTTGCCCGCCGCGTCGGTCCCGGTCACGGCCACGTCGTAGGTGCCGGGCGTCAGTGTGGCGACGACGCCGTCGGGCAGCATCCAAGTCCCCCCGGCACCGATGCCCGGGTTAACGTCGGCGGTGTAGCTGGTGCCTTCGAGGGTCACGGTCACGGTCGCCACGGCGGGGTCGTCGATCGTGCCCGACAGGGCCGGCGTCAGGTCGTCCACGGTCACGGCGTCGACGGTAAGGGCCGGCGGGGTCGAGTCGATGGTGACGGACAACGACGCCGAAGCCGGCCAGGTGCTGTACCGGTCGGTGATGCGCGCGGTGATGTCGTAGGTGCCGTCCGCCAACGCGGTCGCGCCGTCGGTCGTGACGCTGAGCGTGCCGTCGGCAGCGGCGACGGCGGAGCCGATGACGAAGGCGGGGCTGACGCCGTCGTCGGCGACCAGTTCGACGGTGTCACCCGCTAACACTCCGGCGACGTCGAACGTGAGCGTCGAGTCCGCATCGGCGTTGTTGCGTTTCGTCAGGTCGTCGTCGTCGAAGGCGCCGGTGTCGGATGCCGCGGCGAGATCGGGCACGGCCGAGGCCTCCCGGACGTTCCCGAAGTCCAGGTCACCGATAGCCTGCCCGGCGGTGACCGTGACGCGGTGCACCACTACGCTTTGCCCCTGCGCGGCGCCGTATGTGAAGAGGTTCGCCCGAAGGTTGTTGGCTTCGGTAGGCGGCGTGTGGAAGCTCGGCATGGTCATGCCGGCGTAGATGAGGTGGCCGCGCCCCATCGACTGCTCGACGGCGACGTAGAGGCTGGGGTTTTGGTTGAGCAGCAAGGGGTCGGCCGTGGGCCAGTCGATCGTGGCGTGGCCGAAGGAGTTGCCGGTGAAGCTCGTAGCCGTCGGCGTGAACGGGCCGACCATCGCGGGGTGCAGCGGGTCCGCGACCGTCGCCGTGGACGTGTTGCTCCGGTAGACCAACTCGGCCCCGAAGGGCAGAGTCATGCCGTTGCCCTCGTTGGGTGCGGCGTTGATGAACAAGCTGCCGCCGCCTTGGACCCAGGCCTCGATCGCAGAGCGGTTCGAATCAAGGAACGTCTCGAGCTCGCTCGCCAGCCGATCGCTGCCCTCCATGAAGATGAAGCCGTAGTCTCCGCTGAACAACGCATCGACGTCGACTGTCTCGTACCGCAGGTCGTCCCAGCCGTCGGCCCCGAAGGCCGTAGTGAGCAGCGTCTCATTGTCCGACCGGCTCCAGGGCGTGCCAACGGTGGAGCGCAGGTAGGCCACCTCGTCGGCGGCCTGCCCGCCGTCCACGAACCCGACCGGCACAATCTCCCGCACCACGTACTCGCCCGAGGGCAGAGCGCCGAACAGGTAGTTGCCGGTCTCATCGACACCGTCGGTCGCGGGGTCGTCCTCGAACGACACCAGCCAGCGCTCGCCCTCGCCGTCGTCCCACGCCCCGTCCCCGTCCCCGTCGGTCCAATCGAGCGTCGCGTTGTCGTTGTCGTCGAGGTAAACGATGACGCCCGCGATCCCGGGTTCGCCGGCGTCCCGCGTGCCGTTCTCGTTAGGGTCAGCAAAGACCGTCCCGGCGAGGGAAGCGGACGGGAGGACCACAGTCAGTTCGTCAGTGGTGGTGTCGTTACCGGTGTTGCCGGCCGCGTCGGTGGCCACGGCGACGACGTCGTAGTCGCCGGGAGCGAGCGCGGCGACGGTGCCGTTGGGCAAGTCCCAGGCGGACGGGCCGGCGGCGTTGGGCGTCACGTCGGCGCTGTAGGTCGCCCCGTCAACGGTGACCGACACGGTCGCGACCGCCGCGTCGTCGCCCGTGCCCAAAAGCGCCGGCGTCAGGTCGTCGACGGTCACGGCGTCGACCGTCAGCACCGGTGGCGTCGTGTCGATCGTCACCGTCAGGCCCGCCGAGATGGCGGACTCTAGCGGCAGGAACGCCGGGTGCTGCTGCGTCGCGGTGATCGTCCAAGCGCCGTCGGCCAAGGTCGTCGCGGCGTCGGTCGTGATCGTGGTGGTCGGTCCGGAGGCGGTGGCCTGTCCGATGAGGATCGGGCTGATCGTGCCGTCGTCGGCGTAGAGCCGGACGGTCGCACCCTCGAGCGTGTCGCCAACGGTGAAGGCCAGCGTTGTGTCGGCGTCTGTGTTGTTGCGGTTGGTCAGGTCGTCGTCGGCGGCGCTGCCCGTGTCCGTCGACGCCAACAGGTCGGGCGTCTCGGTGGCGGGCGTGGTCGTGAGCGTGTGAGCAAAGTCGGCGTTATCAACGGTGTCGCCGACGCCGAGCGTCACCAAGTACCGGCCCGAGCCCGGCGCCAGCGCATCGATCGCCTCGGCAAGTTGCACCATGTCGACGCGGGCCCAGTCGAGCCCGGTATTGGTGACGTTGTCGTCCTCGTCGTCGCCGTCGTTGACCGTCTCGCCGCTGTTGCGCAGCAACAGCGCGAACTCCTCGGGGCTGAGGCGTCGGCCGAGCACCTCGTCGGCCATCTGTTGGGCCAGCGCGGCGACACCGGCGATGTGCGGCGCGGCCTGGCTGGTGCCGTGCATCGTGACCAGACCGCCGCTCTGGTTGGCGCCGGTGATCGGCGCACCGGGCGCGAAGACGGTGGTCATGTCCGGGTGCCGCTGGGAGAACGGCGTAAGGCGGTCGGCGTCGGTGGAAAACGCCGTCGCCCCGCCGCTGTAGCTGAACGACCCGATGTTGGCGTCGTACACGGCGCCGACCGAGAGGCCCGCCGGGTCCGCCGCGGGGTAGCCCTCCCCCGTCACGGAGTTGAAGTTGCGGAAGCTGTTGCCCGACGAGGACACAAGGATGACGCCCATCGATTCCAGCGCCGCGAGCTCGTCGCCGAGGCCATGCAAGCTGACCTCGGCCGTGTGGTTTGCGCTGTCGCCCAACGACATGTTGGCCGCGACGATGTTGTACGTCTCGGCGTTGGCGACCAGCCATTGCAGCGCGGCCTCGATCTGTCCGAACGTCCCGCCGCCCGAAGAAGCCAGCACCTGCAGCGCGACGATGTCGGCACCCGGCGCCATGCCGCGGTACGTCGCGTCGGAGGAGGCGACGATCGAGGAGACGTTGGAGCCGTGCCCGTTGCCGTCCTGCGCCGAGCCGTCCGCGCTGGTGAAGTCGTCGTGGTAGACAATGCGGTCCGCGACGCCGTCGCTGTCGGCGTCGGGCCCGAAGAACGGGTGGTCCAGGTCGATGCCGGTGTCGAGCACCGCCACGGCGTAGCCGCTGCCATCCACGTGCGCGAAGCGCGGGTCGGCTAGGAAGTCGTCCAGGTTGATCAGCGACCCCGACTGCGCGGTGTTGATGTCGACCTGCGGGGTGGGCACAACCTCGCCCAGGGCGTACACCGGCGCATCCGAGTTTGTCGTTTCCAGCCCGTCGAGGCCCATCGCGTCCGGCGGCGTCGGCAGGAGCACCAGCCCGTTGTCCGGCACCGTCTGCGCGTAGCCCAGCGGCGCAATGTGACGCACAACGTGCTGGCCGCTGGACACCAGATCGAACAAGTATGTCCCGGCCTCGTTTACGCCGTCGGTCCCCGGGTCGTCGGCCAAGGTGCGCAGGAAGCGCTCGCCTTCGCCCAGGTCCCAGGCGTCGTCGTCGTCCGCGTCGACCCAGTCGAGCACCGCGTCGTCGTTGTCGTCGATGAACACCACGACGCCGGCCACGCCGTTCTCGCCCGCGTCGCGCACGCCGTCGCCGTCCGTGTCCAGCCAGACCGTGCCGGTGATCGAGCCGGTCGCGCCCACGATCGTCAGCTCGTTGTTGCTCGCGTCGGCCCCGACATTGCCCGCAGCGTCGGTCGCCGACGCGACCACGTCGTACGTGCCCACCGGCAGTGCGTCGAGCGTGTTCTCCGCCACCGACCAGACGCCCGCCGCGTCCGGGGTCACGGTGACGGCGTCGCCCTGCACCGTGACCTGCACGTCGCCGGGGTGCGCATCCGTCGCCGTGCCCGACAACGCCGGGCGGCTACGGTCGGTGGTGGTCGCATCCACCGTCACCACAGGCGGCGTCGTGTCGATGGTCAGGGTCAGCGCGACGGAAGCCGACGACTCGCCGGGCTGGTAGTCGGGGTGCTCTTGGGTTGCGGTCACCGTCCACGACCCGTCGGCCAGCACGACGTCGCCAGCGGTCGTGACCGTGGTGGTGGTTCCGGCGGCCAGCGCCTGCCCGATCAGCACCGGCGCGTCGACGCCGTTGTCGGCATAGACCCTGACGGTCGCGCCGGCGATCGTGTCCGCGACGGTGAAGCTCAGCGCGCGGTCGACGCCGTCGTTGTTGCGGTTAGTCAGGTCGTCGTCCGCAATCCCCGAATCGGCCGACGCGTCGAGGTCGACCGCGCCGGGCGCGGGGGCTGGCAGACGCTGGTTGCCAAAGTCCAGGCCGTCGACGGATTCGTCCACACCGAGCGTCACGCGGTGCGGGCCTTCCGACGCGCCGATGGTCCGCAGGAACTGCGTCGCGATGGCTTCGATGGTCGTGTTGTCCACGTAGCCACCCGAGGCCCGCGCGAACAGCAGGTAGTGCAGGCGGTCCGTGTCGCCCAGCCCCTGTACGCGGTGGGCGCCGTTGTTGGTGGTGGCGGGGAAGGTGTGCGTGACCCCGTCCGCCGGCTCGGGCACGATGACAACCTGGTTGATCGAAGGGTCGCCGGCGTTGTAGATGCGGTTGACGAATACACGGAAGCCCTGCCCGTCGACCGTGATCGGCAGCACCGCCCCGTCGGTCGAGCCACTGCCGTCGGCCCCGAGGTTGCCGTAGACCTCAAAAAAATCGATGTCCAGATCGGTTGCGGTGACCGTAAACAAACCCGTGTGCTTCGTGGTCACGTACGAGCTGCCAACACCGAAGAAGGGGTCGGAGTTCGCGCCGGTTCGAACCGTGTTGTTGGTGTACTGGATGCCCGACGCGAGGTTGGTCCGCAGGAAGTTCCCGCTGTCGTACATGTCCCCGCCGCCATCGGAGATGTTGTTCCCGGTCTCGCCGCCCGAGAACGCAAACATCGACGGGATTAGGCCCGTGACGTCGGCGGAGTCGGCGTCGAGCGCCGCGACGATGTCTTCGAGCGCCGGCGTGACGCGCGGCTCGGTCTGCCGGGCGAAATCGGGTTCGACTTGACGCACGACGTAGTCGCCGGGTGTCAAGCCATCGAAGCGGTAGGCCCCGGCCTCGTCGACGCCGGTCTGCGGGTCGTCGGCGGCGCTGAGCAGCCAGCGTTCGCCCTCGCCGTCGTCCCACGCCCCGTCCCCGTCGCCGTCCGTCCAGTCGAGCGCCGCGTCGTCGTCGCCGTCGAGGTACACCACCACGCCGGCCAAGCCCGGCTCGCCCGGGTCGCGCACGCCGTTGCCGTCGGCGTCGTCCCACACCGTGCCGCTCAACCCGGTCGGCACCGGTTGCCTGAGGCTCTCACTTGGGCCGTTGCCGGTCGGGACGAAGAGCGCATCCTGCGTCAACAACACACGATCGACGAACACGCCGTCTTCCCGCATCCACAGGTTCACCGTGTGCAAGCCCGCCGTCGGCACGTTCAGCGTGACCGGCTGGTCCTCCATCTGCAGGTTGGACCACGCCAGCGCCGCCGCGTCGTCCTGGTACGTGTGTCGCCGACCCGATTCCTGCTCGAGGCCGTTAAGGCCGAGGTGCACGCTGTTGCCGTCGCTGTCCGCGCCGATCCCCCGGGTCCAGACGTAATAGGTCCCGGCTGCGCCGAACTCGACCGCGAAATCCAGGCGCGGCGCGCTGCCGACAAAACTGTCGTTGTACCGGTCGCCCGAGTCGGGACCGGCGAACATCGTCCCGGTGCCCACGGCATCGAGCAGCGTCGTGTCCAACGCCCACGCATGGCTCGCCGTCGCGTCGATCCCGGTGTAACTCTCGGCCTCGACCACCACCCGGTGCGACTCGTCCGGGTCCGTCAGGAACGGGGCCCCGCTGAGCAGCCACCGCGGTTCGAGCGGCTCAACGACCCCGTTCGATGATGCGCACCCGTACCGCGCCCGCAAATACCCTTGCGTCTCTACCTCGTGCGACATGTGCCCTCCCGGCGACCGTGAGTAAAAATCGGATTCAAATGTACGGGAATGCCGCAGGGCCCGTCAAGAAAAACGCTGCGGCGGTCATGGTTCACTTTGCTACTTGTGGAGCGGGCGCGCCCGCCCGGCCCACCAGAATGAAGCACAATCGCCGCGGCGACCCCTATGGCAATGACACGGGGGTCTCGACGATGGCGCCCTCCCGCTCGTCCTGCTCGGACACGTCCGGTTCGGCCACGCTTGCCTCGCCGACCAGTTCGCCGTGACGCCCGCCCGGGCCGTGGTCGAAGACGAACCCGCCCCGGCTGGTGTCGAAGTGCAACAACAGCCGGGTGTCGTCGTCGGCGGCAAGTCGGCGGCGCGGTGAAAACCGTTCGGTGTAACGGACGGCCGTCGAGACCCTCGCTTCGTCGACCCAACCCGGCCAATGGCGACGGACGCCGTCCCCCCGGGGCTCGCCGCCGACGATGACCTGGCCCATATTCCGCAGGGGACCGCTCGCCGGCGTCTCGCCGACGGGTTCACCGTTGACGAACAGACGCAGCCGTGTCCCGTCGTAGACGCCCGCCAAGTGGTTGGCTCTGCCGGGCTTCAAAGGGGCGATGGCCAAGGCCGCCGCCGGTTCATCGCCATCGGGAACCTGTCGCCAACGGCCGCCGGCGTAGACCGCAAAGACCGGCCGACCCCGGCTCACGCCCAGCCGAAAGCCCGGCCCCGCGATTGCTCCGGCACGGCCGGCCTCCTCGTCCAACTGCACCCACGCCTCGACCGTCACGGGCGGCACCGAAGGCGTCACCGACGCGCCCTCTGTGTTCGCGCCGGAGCGCACCGATGCAACCAACGGCGTGCGGAACCTCACGCCCCCGTCGCCCGGGCGCAAGACCCCTTCCCCGTCCCGCGGCGACGGCGGGGTCAGCTCAAGCGTCCCGGGGACACGGTGGCGGCGGGTCGGCAACGGGAAGCGCGCAGCGTCAGTCAACAGCTCGTGGTGTGCGTCGACGAAGAGCGGGCGAAGGAAGTCATCGCGCGACTCGGCGGGGCGCTCGACCTGGAACACGAAGGCCTCGGACGCCCCCGGCTCGATCTGGCCGTGGAGGTGATCGGGGAAGACCGCCCACCGCGGATCGGGCGACAACGGCGTCAACGCCAAATCAACCGCGAACGTCGTCGGGTTCTGCAGCGTGATTTCGACCGACTCCGACACGTAGCCGTCGTCGCCCATCGACAACGCATGCGAGAAGACCGGCTCGGTACCGGCCAGCGCCGAGACCTGCGTCGAGACCTCGCCGGTGATGTGCCGGACATCCATCACCTCTCCGACGGGGACCGACGCGAGCGCGATCTGGTCCGGGCGCACGGTGACGAGGTTGAAGTGGTGAAGGAAACCCGCCGCCGGCGACGTCCCGCGTTGGACCCCGCCGACGGTGGCGAGCGTGACGTACTCGATCCCGTCGCGCGGGTCGTACCGCATCCGGTGGATGTGCCCGGCGAAGACCGCTCTGACGTTACCGGCCTCCTTCAACACCCTGTGCACCGGCTCCCACGTGTCGGCGTACTGCCCGCCGGTCCAGCGCGGGTGATGCATAAACACGAAGACGTGGTGGGCGTCCTTGGCGTCGGCGAGCGTCTGCTTGAGCCAGTCGAGCTGCTCGGGGCTCATGCGTTGCGACACCGGGTCGCGGAAGGACTTCTTCCCGGTGGCCGGGTCGCCTTCGTCGGAGTACAGCACGATGAAGCGGCAGTTCTTGTGGTCGAACGCGTACCACAGCGGGCCGAAGTGCATCTCGTAGGCGGCCTCGTGTTCGCCGACCGGGGGCTCGCCGTCGCCGCGCCAGTACACGTCGTGGTTGCCGGCGACCGGGAACCAGGGGCACCGCAACTCGTTCATTACCTCGCGGAACTGGCTCATCTGTTCCAGCCAGCCGGGCTTCTCGTTGTAGCCGTCGATCATGTCGCCGACGGTCATCACGAGGTCCGGCTCGAGGAGGTTGGCGTCGGCCACGGCGTGAGCCAGGACGTCGATCCCTTCGTGTGGCCCGCCGGTGCGGTCGCCGAACACCGCGAACGTGAACGCTTCCTCTTCGGCGGGGAGGTATAGGGGCGACGCGGCCTCGCGGTTGGTCGTGAACCGCTCGGCGTCGATGACCCGCTCGTGTTTCGGGTTGTGGTGGTGCAGGTGCCGGTCGTGAGTCAGCGGCGCGATCGCCGGCTCGTCCGGCTGCGCGGTCGCTGAACCCGCCAGGCCCAGCCCGGACACTACCAATACAACAACGCCAAAATGCCAAACCAATGCGTCAAAGGTACTCATCCGTCTGCCTTTCAGAACGCTTCAGCTCAGAGAACTCGGTTATCACCGTTCGGGTTCAGTTGTCGGCGTCGGGCTGCTGTTGACCAAACAGCGTCAACCGCATGAGGCCGACGAGTTCCGTGTTGTCCATGCTGCCCCGGACCAGTTCCGCGTTCAGGCCTTCGGCGCGGACGAGCACCGCGCCCGAGACGTCGTCGATAGCGGCCCACTGGATCTGGAACGGCAGCACCCGGCCCCGCCGATCGGGAGCGGCGAGGAAAGGCTTGCCGTTGGTGCCGCCGACGCCGTCGACCGGTGCGCCGTTGTCGTCGCGGGCCGGGACGCGGGCCGGCGGCTCGGCCCCGGGGGCCATGGGGATCCCGACCATCCGCATGCCGCCGGCGTCGGAGTCGGCGGCGGTGATGACCAGTGTGTCGGGCCGGTCGCGCAGGTACCGGCGCAAAAGGCCGAACGTCTCGTCGGCGCGGCGACAGGCCTCGAGCGTGCCCTCGGCGTTGTTCTTGTTCGCGAAGTTGTCGCTGCCTTCCTCCTCGACGACCAGCAGGAAGCGCGGGCCGTTGTTTTCCAGCACGCGCAGCGCGGACTGCGTCATCTCCGCGAGCGTCGGCGCATCCGGGTTGTAGAGCGGCAAGCCGGCGGCGGCGAGCACCTCTTCCGGCTTGTCGTTGAACGTGTGGAACGACGCGAACAGCCCGAGCACCCTGGTCGTGTCTTCCGACAGCGCCAGCAACTCTTCGCGGGTGTACACAACGGCGTAGCCGTTGGCCCGGGCGCGCTCGATGAGGTTGAGGTCGTCCTTGCGTTGGCCGGGGCCGTGCCGCCCCTCGACGCCCCGGGGCAGGAAGTACCGCTCGCCGCCGCCGAGGATGACGGCCGCGCCTGAGTCGATGAGCTGTTCGGCGATGGCGTCGTGCATCCGGCGCGACTCGACCGACGCGACGAAACAGCCCGTGCCCGGCTCGGTCGCGATGCCGCTCTGCACCAGTCCGACGGGCAGACCGGCCCGCAACGCTTGCGCTGCGATCGAGAGCGAGTGCCCTTGAGCGTCGGTCGGGACCGCGTAGTCCGGCGCGCCGGTCGTGCCGTAGGCATCGGAAGCGACCTTGACCCCGAAGGCGTGGGTCGTGGCGCCGCCGTTGCTGGTGCCGGTGAGGGAGTCGGCCATGTGACCGCGGTAGACGGCGATGTGGGGCAGCCGGTCCCAGTGCAGGTCGCCGTCGGGCCCGACGAGCAACGCCCGCGCCGCCGCCCAGCTCGACGCCGACGCGCCGTCGGGGTGGACGAACACCACGCTGCCGCGCCCGTCGGCGGATGCACGCAGCGCGGCGGGTTCGGCGTCGGGGGCGGGCGTTTCCTCGGCCGATATCACTGCCGTGCTTGACGCCATCACGGCAAGCAAGCCGGCCCGAGCGAGGCGGGGAAGCACATCGCGGAACGAACCTTCGTGATTAGGCGACGCGCTGGTTCCGACGGTCAGAAGGTTTGAGCGTTTCATTGGTTCAAGTGATCCACGAAGCGAGTGAGCCGAAAGCGGCGGACACTCAAGGAGTCACGGGCCCCGGCGCAGTCGCGGCCCGAGGGTCAGCGTCGGCGGTGGCGGTCGGTGCGGACTGCTTGGTTCGCGGTGACACCCGCGTGGGAATCAGGTCAACGACGACCGGGAAGTGGTCCGAAGCGTGGGCGTCGTCGGCGTAGAGGCCGGCGGCCGCGAGCGCGTCGGGGAGCATCCGTTGCGTGTCGAGGACGAAAGCGTTGACGACCTTGACGGTGGTGTCGGAATAGGCGAGGTAATCGAGCCGGCGTTTCTCGTCGCCTCGGCCGAACGTGTAGACCAGGCCTGGGTCGCCGAGCTGAGTGGGGTGCGCGAGGGTGAGCGGGCTGCGGTCGGCGTCGAGGCCGCGCGTCGCCAGATGCACCAGATCGGTCGTACCGTTCATGTTGTAGTCTCCGCCCAAGACGACGATATCCGGAGCCGACGCGGCGTGCATCCCGGTGACGAGCCGGTTGACCGCCTCCGCTTCTGCGCGGCGACGGACATCCGTCGGATGGCCCAGGAACCCGCCGGCCTTGAAGTGGACACTCGTCGCCAACACCCGCCCCACCGGCGTGTCGACCACCGCGGCCGCGAACCGGGCGGGGAAATCCCAACGGTCGGCCTCGACCGGGCTGTGTGGCGGCAGCTTCGCGGCAATGGGGTGTCGGGTCACCACCGCCGTGCCGGAGCCTCGGCCGCCCGAGCCGGTCACCATCGAGTCCCAGACCGCCGCGGCGTCGACGTGATCCGTGAACCACGCTTCGATGTCGTCTTCGCGGTACCGACGCCGATCCCACTCCTGCAGCAAGGCGATGTCGCCGTCCAAAGCGCGGAAGATTCGGCTGAAGGGTTCGGGGTTTTCTTGCGGCTGTTCCCAGAGCACGTTCCAGACGACGAACCGCACCGCGCCGTCGGGCTTGTCCGGGATGATCTGCGGCGGCGTCTCGGCTTGCCCGCGCCCAATCGGAGGAATCACGCTACGCCCACGCAGCAGCACGCGCTGCCGACCCGTCGCCAAGTCGCGGCCGGTGACCGTGACTTCAACCGGTCCGCCTTCGGCCAGCCCCGCTCGTTGCGCCGCGGGCGCATCGCGGTCCAGCCGAACCTCAAAGTGTCGGGACGCATAGGTCGGCTGGGCGTGAAGGTCGATGTCGCCCGGCGCGAAGTCGGTCTGCGCTGCCGCGCCATTGAATGCCCGGACGCGTGGGGCGGTCGACCGCCAGACCTGCTCGACGTCTTCGTCCGGCAGCCCGAACTCGAGCTCGAGGTCGATTCCCCAACGGGTCGCGTCGGACTTGCCGGTGTCGCGGTTGGCGTCGCCGTTGATGCCGATGATGATCGACTCGCCGTGCCGACGCAGCGTCCGCAGGTCCGGCGTGTGGAACCGCAGGTAGACGTGCTCGTCGTCGGCGGCAACCAACCGCTCGTCGGGCCAGTCGGTGTGGTCGCCGTCGACCGTCAACGTCACGGGTTTGGCCGGGCTGTCGGCTTCGGCTGTATCGACGGTCACCGCGCGGTTGGGGTACCGCAGCTCGCTGAGCCAGACCGTGTGGTGGACCGGGGTGCGGTTTTGCTGGTCGTGGATCTCCAGCCGGAGGCTCGGGTCGGCCTGGGCCCAGTCGATCGTCACGAGGCCGAAGTGGTGCCCACGGAAGTGCGAGCCGACGCGGTGCGGGTTGATCTCGAGCGGTCGCGTGTGCCCGTCGGGACGAGGCAGGGACGCGTTCAACCCGCTGGCCGTGAGGTCGTAGATCGGGTACTTGCCGGGCCGAACCAGCCTGGACAGCTCGGCGTGGTGCCGGTCGCCGGTGAGGAACACGACACCCTCGGCCCCGGTCTCGTCGATCAGCCGGAGCATGCGGGACCGCTCACGCGAGAGATTGGCCCACTTCTCGAACCGGTGCTCGTCGGCGACGAACTGGATGCTGGAGACGATGAGACGGAACTCGGCGGGCTCGCGGAGTCGGCGCTCCAGCCACTGCCACTGCGCTTCGCCCAGGAACGTGGCGTCGCGGTCGTTGCGGGGCCGGTAGCGCACGAACCGGCCGTCCGCACCGCGCGGGTATTCGTCCAAGGCGCTGCGGTGGTACCGGGTGTCGAGCAGGATGACCTGCAGGCGTTGGCCAACGGGGCCGAACGTCATCGTGTGGTACACGCCTTCGCGCTGCCGCCGGGGCGACGAAGCATCGACCCCGAGGAAGTCGAGGAAGCGCTGCTGGCTCTCGGCCCGCATCGGGTACTCGGCGCCGGCGTCGTTCCGCCCGTAGTCGTGGTCGTCCCAGGTGCCTAACACGGCTCGGGCCGCGTCCCGCACCTTCGCGTAGCCGGGAATGGCCGAGAGCGTCGCCCACTTGCGTTCGATCTCGGCGAGGTCTTCGGTGTCGTTGTAGACGTTGTCGCCGGCCCAGACCCAGACCTCAGGGCGGGTCGCCTGGACCGCCGACCAGATCGGCTGGGGCTGGTCCTCTTTCGCACAGGACCCAAAGGACAGCCGACTCACCGGCTGCGGGTCGTGGTCAACGGCATCGAGGGTCGTGTCGGCGGCACGGGCCGCTGGCAATACCGTGAATCCCGCGATGGTCGATACGCCAACGGCCAAAAGGGCGCCAGCCCGCCAGATACGATTCATACGCCGGCTCTCCGTTCGCTTGGTCTGAGGACACAAGGTGCACGCCCGCCACGATCATCACACTTCCTGAACACTTTCACGAAACACTTCACCGCCGAAAGGGCGCCGATCAAGCGCAGACCCGAGAGAGCCTTCGCCATGGCCGAACATGCGGCGGACATCCGTCCCAGTCGACCGGCACCAATCGGACCCCGCGCCTTCGATCCGAGTGTCGACCTCGTCGATGAGTCGGAAGAGCGTTGGAATCTTCTGTGCCTGCACTTCTCCGGGACGTTGTCGCCGACCGCCTTGGCTCAGGGGCTGCGACGCGTCGGGTCGGCGACCGCGCTCCTGAACCTTGAGCCGGACGCGCTGGCCGAGCGTGCCGGCGTCACCGCACAAGCTGCCGCCGACCTGCTCCGACGCTGCGGCGAAGACGACTTGCGGATCGCGGTCGCCGAGGAATGCCGGCGGCTGGACACCGGCCCAGAGCGGATCGTCGGCCTCCGTGACGCGGAGTACCCGGCCCTGCTGCGCCTGCTGCCCGATCCACCGGTGGCGTTGTGGGTACACGGCGCGCTGCGGCCGGAGGACGGGCTGGCGGCCGCCATCCTCGGCGCCTCGCGGTGTGATGATTCGGGCCGCCGACAAGCTGAACAGTTTGCCGGCTTCGCCTCGGAGTCGGGGATCACCGTGGTCAACGGGGGTGAGCAAGGGATCGATGCGATCGCTTTGACGGCCGCACTGGACCGCGACGGGCGCGCGGTGGTCGGCCTGGGGTCGGGATTGCGGGCGCACGGCCGCAGGCTTCAGCAACTCTATGACCGGGTCGCCGAGCACGGCGCGGTCTTGAGCGCGGTGCCGCTGCCCCGCCGACCCGGGCCCGTGAATCAGGTCGTCGGGGACCAACTGGTCATCGGCATGACG
>JANQPR010000187.1 GCA_028285385.1 Phycisphaera sp. | reverse complement strand
GCCCGCGTCCTCACCGACTACTTCGACCCCAACGTCGACCTCGACCTGCGCGAGTCGCTGGCCCTGCTCGGCCGTGCGATCGTCGACGACAACGACTTCACCCTCGAGAACGCCGCCGACAAGCTTGGCGTCGACCCCGCCACGCTCCCAGCCGACCCGTTCGCCGCCTACGACCTCTTGCTCGACGAGGCCAACTCTCAGCTCGACGGCGCCTTGGACGGCAGCTGGGAACTCGCGGCTCAGGCCGGCTTCCACTCAAAGTACGGCTACTTCCTCGCCCGAGACTTCGAGGTCGGCACGATTGGCCCGCAAGGCCTCGACATCGCCTTCGATCCCAACGCCTTCGACCAGGAACGTGTCCTGATTCTCGGCGACTTCGACAACGACGGCGACATCGACGAGGACGACATCGACCTCATCACCGGTTCGATCAACGACCCCGCGTTCCGCGACTGGGCGGACGTCGACTTCGACGGCGAGAACACCATCGACGACCAGATCAAGCTCGTCACCGAGCTGATCGGCACGCTCATGGGCGACGCCAACCTCAACGGTCAGATCGAACAGGGCGACCTCGACGCCGTGCTCCAGAACTGGGGCGCGACCGACGCCGGCTGGGCCACGGGCAACTTCTGGGCCGACGGCGTCGTCGACCAGAACGACCTCGACGCCATCCTCCAGGGCTGGGGCGGCACCGCCGCGCCCAACTTCGCCCTCAACCCGGGCCTGATCCCCGAGCCGGGCACCGTGCTCTCGCTCGCCTCGCTGGGCGCGCTGCTGACGCTGCGGCGTCGCTCCGCCTGAGCGCCAGGCAACTCCACAGTACCCCGCCCAAACCCACGCCTCTCGGCGTGGGTTTTTCTTTGCCGGCTTGGCGCGGAGCAAGATGCCCGTCAAAGTGGCCCCGCCCCGCCGCGACCCCCGACATGCCCGACGCCCTGACCCGCCGCACGCTCCTGCCCGCCGACCGCTGGCCGACCCACACCCTCACCGGCCACGACGGCCTGCGCCTCGTCCTCCACTCCGACGGCCGACTCCGCGGCATCTGGCACCACGGGCTGCTCGTCTCCCGCCTCCTCGCCGACCCGCTGCAAGGCGGCGCGACCCGGCTCTACCTCCGGCTCCACCGCGAGGACGGCGTCACCGCGACCGAAGTCGTCGGCCCCAACGCCGGCAGCGCGTTCGCTGGCGACCACAACGCCGCGCATTGGGCCGGGCACGTCGACAAGCCCAACGGTCGAGTGGCGTACCGCGTGCAACTCCGCCCCGTCCCGAACCAGACTTGGTGGCGGTGGGACGTCCACGTCGAGAACGAACCGGCCGACGAGGGCACGACCGATGTTGCGCAATGGGACGCCATCCTGGTGCAGGACCTCGCGCTCGCCGCCGAGGGCACGACCCGCAACAACGAGAAGTACGTCAGCCAGTACCTCGACCACCGCGTCGCGACCCACGCCGCTCACGGCCCCGTTGTCCTGTCCCGGCAAGCGCTGGCGCAAGCCCACGGCACGCACCCGTGGCTGCTCGGCGCCTCCCTGCCCCGCGCTGCCGGCGCGCTGACCGACGCGCTCGGGTTCTACGGCACGACGCACAAGGCCGACGGCGTCGCCGCGCTCGCCACCACGCCCACGCTGCCGACAAAGGCCACGCAACACGAGTCCGCGGCCGTCGTGCTGCAGAGCGCACCGCAGCCGTTGACGCCCGGCGTTTCGCACAGCGCGACGTTTGCCTTCGCGTTCGTTCCCGATCACCCGGACGCCTCTTCCGACGCAGACCTCGTCCTCCTCGACCGCGTCGCCGCAACCCTGAGCCGCAACACCGCGCCCTCTGCACTGGAGAACAAGACCAGACACGGCGCACCACCCGAGAGCACTGTTTTTCGGCCCGGCGACCCGGCAACAACGGCTGACCTCGAGTCCTGGTTCGGCCCACGCGACGCCTGGCGACACGTGGAAACCGCGCCCGGAAACCCGGAAACAACTTGGTCGTTCTTCCACGGGCCCGACCGCCACGTCGCGACCGCCAATAAAGAGGCCGAGTTACGCCGCGGCCACGGGCACATCCTCCGCACCGGGCGCGGCTGGTTACCCAACGACCGCACGGTCGGCGTCACCGCATACCAAGACGGCGTGTTCGGCAGCCAGTTCACGCTCGGCAACACCACCTTCGGCCAACTCACGGGTGTCGCTCGCGACGCCATCAACCTCAACCCACTCGCCGGCCTGCGCCTGGCTGTCGAACTCGACGCCGACGACGGCAACGCCCGCTTCGCGCAGCTCACCGTCGCCAGCGCCTTCGAGCTCGCGCCCGGGTGGTGCCGGTGGTGGTACCGGCTCGGCGACCGCGTGTTGACCGTGCGCGCCGTGGCCTCGCCGGACGCGCCGCTGCTGCGGTACGAAGCCGCCGTCATCAGCGGCGCGCCGCTGCGCTTCCGGTTCACGCAACACCTCTCGCTCGGCCAGGGCGAAGACGACAAGCCCACCACGCTCACCCTCGACCCGGAACGCGGCACCGCCACCGCCACACCCGACCCCGGCACCGTGCTAGCGCAACAGTTCCCGGGTGCGCGTTGCGTCGTCGCGTTCGACGCGCCGTCCGACCTGCAAACGTTGGATGCGGTCCCGTTGCCGATCGATCGGTCGGAGAACCACGACGCGGACCGCTTGCCGTACCTGCTCGCCGAGACCGCGCGCGTGTCAAAGCTGTGTTGGTCGTTCTCCGCGTCGCCGGACGATGCGGGAATGCCGGACACGCTGGCTGTGGAAAGCGACCGTCTTGCCGCCGACGCCGACGCCTACTGGAAAGGCCTGCGTGCACCGCTCGAACACGAACTCAACGACGCAGACATCAGCGACCGCCTCACGGACGTCGTGCCGTGGTTCGTGCACAACGCCGTGATCCACCTCTCCGTGCCGCACGGCCTGGAACAGTTCGGCGGCGCGGCATGGGGCACCCGCGACGTCTGCCAGGGCTCGGTCGAGTTGCTCCGCGCAATCGAACAACCCGAAGTGATCGCCGACATCCTGCGCGTCGTGTTCCGGCATCAGCACCGGCAGACGGGCGACTGGCCGCAGTGGTTCATGCACGAACCGTTCGCAAACATCCAGGCCGGCGACAGCCACGGCGACGTCGTCGTCTGGCCGCTCTACGCGTTGTGCCACTACCTCGAGATGACCGGCGACGCCGCTCTGCTCGACGAATCCGTGGGCTACACGGAGGCCGATCGCGACGCTGGTTTCCCCTACAGCGCCCCCGAACACGACGCCCCGATCCGGGCGCACGCCAAACGCGCGATCGATCGCATCGTCGCCCAGCGCCTCCCCGGCACCACGCTGCCGCGCTACGGGCACGGCGACTGGAACGACTCGCTGCAGCCCGCCGAGCCGTGGATGGCCGACCGCATGGTGAGTTCGTGGACCGTCGCGCTGCTGCAGCACACGCTGTCGCGGCTGGCGGAGTGTGTCGCCGCGGTCGATCCGTCGTGGGCTGACGAACTCGCGCAACACGCCGCCGCCGTGGCCGACGACTTCCGCAAGTGGTGCGTCGTCGCGACACCCGACGGCGATGAGCAAGCCGCGGGCATCCTTCTGTTCAGCGAAGACTTCTCCAAGGCCGAGCCGTTGCTGCACCCGGCCGACACACGCACAGGCATTCTCCACAGCCTGATCCCGATGAACCGCGGGCTGCTCGCCGGGTTGTTCGACGAGGCGCAGGCGGAACGCCACCGCGGCGTGATCAGGAACGAGTTGCTCGCGCCCGACGGCGTCCGGCTGATGGAGCGGCCGCCGACCTACACCGGCGGCAAGTCACGGTTCTTCCAACGCGCAGAGTCGGCGGCGTTCTTCGGCCGCGAGATCGGGCTGATGTACACGCACGCACACCTGCGTTACGCCGAGGCCGTGCTCGAGTCCGGCGACGCCGACCGGGCGCTCGACCTGCTCAACCTGGTCAACCCCGTCGGCATCACGGGCAGCACGGACACGCCCGGCATCCCCAACGCCGCGCCGCGCCAGGCCAACGCGTACTTCTCCAGTTCCGACGCCCGCTTCGCGACGCGGTACGAGGCCGACGCCGAGCACCACCGCGTGTTCGACGGCACCGTCACGGTCGACGGCGGGTGGCGCATCTACTCCTCGGGCCCGGGCATCTTCCTGCACCTGCTTCGCCGAGCCGTCGAGGCGGGCTCCGCCGTTGCCGCGGCTCGCCGGACCGCTTGAATCGCAGGGCAGGTCCGATACCCGCGCCGTCCCCGCGCCTACGATCCCCACGACGCCCGACGCCGCGGTTTTCGACCGATACGAGGGGCAGCGCGACGCGGTTTCCCGCCGCTGGACGACGTGGTTGCGCGGGGGCGTTCTGGTATTCTGAAAGTTTCGCGTCCGGCCGCCGCACCACCCCCACCCCCCCCAATCATGGCCCGACCCCACGACAACCCCACCGCCGCTCCCGACGCCAGCCCCGGCCACGGCCTAGACGCCGTGACGCGCACGGCCAGCGCCGCCAATGTCGCATACGTCGAGGGCCTGTTCGAGGACTTCTTGACCGACCCGTCGTCGGTCGACGCGTCGTGGCACGCGACCTTCGAATCTTGGGCCGCGCAACGCAACGGGCACGCCTCGCTGTCGCCCGGCTTCCCGCCACGCAGCATCTTCCACGGCCACGGCGCCGCCGGTGGCGGCGCGACCACATCCCCCGTCGTCGGCGCGAACCAGCCGACGCCGCTGCCCGCCTCCGCCGCCGGCGACCCGATCGCGATGCAGCACCGCGTCGACATGCTGGTGCGCAACCACCGCGTCCGCGGGCACATCGCCGCTCACCTCGACCCGCTCTCCGACACGGTCGAGTTGCCCGACGAACTGACGCCCGGCTTCTACGGCTTCACCGACGCCGACCTGGACCGCCGGTTCGTCCTCTCCGATGCGACGACAGCCGGCGAGGGGTCGGTGATGACGCTCCGCGAGATCATCCGCCACTGCCGGGACACGTACTGCAAGCACATCGCCGCGCAGTTCATGCACATCGACAACCTGCAGGTCCGCGAGTGGCTGCAGCAGCGGATGGAGTCGACCGACAACACCCTCTCGCTGTCGCGCAAGGAGCAGATCCGCATCCTCACCCGGCTGACCGACGCGACGATCTTCGAGGAGTTCATCCAGAAAAAGTTCATCGGTGCCAAGTCGTTCTCCCTGGAGGGCGGCGAGACGCTGATCCCGCTGCTGGACCTGGCCTTCGAGCACGCCGGCGAGCAGGGCGCGCAGGAGATCGTCATCGGCATGGCCCACCGCGGCCGGCTCAACGTCCTGGCCAACATCCTCGGCAAGAGCCCGCAACAGATCTTCCGCGAGTTCGAGGACGTCGACCCCGAGCTCTACCGCGGCGGCGGGGACGTGAAGTACCACCTCGGGCACTCCGGCGACTGGCGCACGGCGAGCGGCAAGAACATCCACCTCTCGCTGGCCTTCAACCCGTCGCACCTCGAGTTCGTCAACGTCGTCGCGCTGGGGCGCATGCGGGCCAAGCAGGACCGCACCGGGCTCGACTCCCGTGGCCGGCGCGGCTTCGTCACGCTGATCCACGGCGACGCCGCCTTCGCCGGCGAGGGCATCGTCCAGGAGACGCTCAACCTCTCCGGTCTCGAGGGCTACCAGACCGGCGGCACGCTGCACATCATCATCAACAACCAGGTCGGCTTCACGACCGGGCCCCGCGAGGCACGCTCCGGGCGGTACTGCACCGACGTGGCCAAGATGCTGCAGATCCCGATCTTCCACGTCAACGGCGAACGCCCCGAGGCCGTCGCGCAGGTCGTGAAGCTCGCCATGGAGTTCCGTGCCGAGTTCCAACGCGACGTCGTCATCGACATGTACTGCTTCCGCCGGCGGGGCCACAACGAGGGCGACGAGCCCGCGTACACCCAGCCAAAGATGTACCAGCTGGTCGGGCAGCGCCAGCCCGTTCGTGAGAGCTACCTCGACTCGCTCATGGAACTCGGCGGCGTCAGCGAGGCCGATGCCGACCGCATCGCCGAACGCCGCACCGAGCTGCTGGAAAAAGAACTCAGCGCCGCCCGCGCCGACGACTACCGGGTGCAGGACGACGGGCCCAAGGGCCTGTGGTCGGGCTACACCGGCGGGCTGGAGAAGAACACGACCGACCCCGATACCGGCGTGCACCGCGACACGCTCGCGGCACTGATGAAGCGCCAGGCCGAGGTCCCCGACCACTTCACCATCCACCCCAAGCTGAAGCGGCTGCTGCGCCTGCGCGGCGAGATGGCGGCCGGGGAACGGGCGCTCGACTGGGCGTCGGCCGAGTCGCTGGCGTTCGCGTCGCTGGCCGTCGAGCGACACCGCGTCCGCCTCACCGGGCAGGACGTGCAACGCGGCACGTTCTCGCAACGACACGCCGTGCTCCACGATGCCATGACCGGCGACCTCTACACCCCGCTCAAACACCTTTCCGCCGAGCAGGCCGACGTCGAGCTCTACAACTCGCCGCTGTCCGAGGCGGGCGTCCTCGGGTTCGAGTACGGCTACAGCCTCGACTACCCCTGCGGGCTGATCATGTGGGAGGCCCAGTTCGGCGACTTCGTCAACTGCGCCCAGCCCATCATCGACCAGTTCATCGCCTCCGCCGAGGACAAGTGGAAACGCCTCTCCGGCATCGTCCTGCTGCTGCCGCACGGCTTCGAGGGGCAGGGCCCCGAACACTCCTCCGCCCGGCTCGAGCGATTCCTCAACCAGTGCGCCGAGGACAACATCCAGGTCTGCAACCCCAGCACGCCCGCCCAGTACTTCCACCTGCTCCGGCGGCAGGTCAAGCGCAACTGGCGCAAGCCGCTGGTCGTGCTGACGCCGAAGTCGCTGCTCCGCCACCCCAAGTGCGTCAGCACCCTCGAAGACCTCAGCGAAGGCAAGTACCAGCGCGTGATCGGCGACGGCGTGGCCGACCCCGACAAGATCGACCGCGTCCTGCTCTGCTCCGGCAAGATCTACTACGAGTTGCTCGAGCAGCGCACCAAGCTCGGACGGGAAGACGAGGTCGCCATCGTCCGGCTGGAACAGTACTACCCGTTCCCCGTCGACGAGCTGACCGGTGTCCTCGAGAACTACGGCCCGCAGGTCCCCGTCGTCTGGGTCCAGGAAGAGCCCCGCAACATGGGCGCCTGGCACTTCCTCAAGGGCGGGTACGGGTACCGGCTGCTGCACCGCTGGGACATGACCCGCGTCGCCCGCCAGCCCAGCGCCTCGCCCGCCACCGGCTCGCGCGCCGCCCACCAGATCGAGCAGCAGGAACTCCTCGACCAGGCCTTCGGCGACGAGGTCCTCGCCCGCTTCCAACAAGACAAGAAGTACGCCGTCGTGACAAAGTGACTCTGAAACCATCGATCAACCCGGATGAGCTCAGACAGGAATACACCCCGACCCGTGCGTTCGGCCCGATGATTCCCGTGTTCGCCGGGGCTGACTTGTTTGATCCGTTTCCATCCGCGTTCATCGGCGGTTCCATCTTCGAGACCCAGACATGCCCACTGACCTGATCGTCCCCGAAGTCGGCGAGTCCATCACCGAGGTCCAGATCGGCCGCTGGCTCAAGGCCGAGGGCGAGGCCGTCAAGAAAGACGACCCGCTCGTCGAGATCGAGACCGACAAGGTCACGCTCGAGTTGCCCGCCCCCGCCGACGGCGTCGTCGCGTCCATCACCCACCAACAGGGCGACGACGCCAACGTCGGCGACAAGATCGGCACGTTCGAGGAAGGCGCACAAGGCGGCGCGCCCGCCGAGGCCAAAGAAGAATCGAAGGACACGAAAGGAGCGGAGGCGCAACCCGCGGCCGCCACGGCCGCCGGAGCCGGAACCGCCGTCGCCGTCATGCCCGCCGCCCAACGCCTCCTCGACGAGCACGGCCTCGCGCCCGACCAGGTCCCCGCCACCGGCCCGGGCGGCCGACTGCTCAAGGAGGACGTCCAGAACTACATCAAGCACGGCAACGGCGCCGCGACCCGGCCGCAAGCCCCGCCCGCGCCCGCCGCGGCTTCGAACGGCGTCGCCGCGGGTCCCGCCGGCGCGCGGGAGACCCGCGCCGTCCCCATGACCCCGCTGCGCAAACGCATCGCCGCCAACCTCGTCGAGGCCCAGCAGACCGCCGCGCTGCTCACCACCTTCAACGAGTGCGACATGACCGAGGTCATGGCGATGCGGGCGAAGTACAACGCCGTCGCCAACAAGAAGACCGGCCAGGGCCTCTACGAAGTGAAGCACGGCACGAAGCTCGGCTTCATGTCCTTCTTCGTCAAGGCCGCCTGCGAGGCCCTCCAGCAGTTCCCCGCCATCAACGCCGAGGTCGACGGCACCACCATCGTCTACAAGGACTACTGCGACGTCGGCATCGCCATCGGCGGCGGCAAGGGCCTCGTCGTCCCCGTCCTCCGCAACGCCGAATCCATGTCCTTCGCCGACATCGAAAAGAAGATCGCCGACTACGCCGCCCAGGCGCGCGACAACAAGATCCAGCTCGACGACCTCACCGGCGGCACCTTCACCATCACCAACGGCGGCGTCTACGGCAGCCTGCTGTCTACCCCCATCGTCAACCCGCCGCAGTCCGGCGTGCTCGGGATGCACGGCATCGTCCGCCGCCCCGTCGCCGTCGACCCCGGCACCCCGAACGAACGCATCGAGGTCCGGCCGATGATGTACCTCGCGCTCACCTACGACCACCGCGTCGTCGACGGACGCGAGGCCGTGACGTTCCTCAAACGCATCTGCGACACCATCACCGACCCGACGCGGTTGTTGATGGAGGTGTAACCAACCCGCTGGCTGGTCAACGCCGGTCCGTCCGTGGGCCGGCGTGGCTTGGCGAGGCCCTCAACCATGGGCACCGATCCGCTCAGTGACGAAAAGATCATTGAGTCGTGGGAGCGCAACGCGTCGCCGTGGACGTCGGCGATCCGCGACGCGGCCATTCCGAGCCGGGTCCAGTGCACTGATCAAGCGATCATCGACGCGGTGTTGAGCCGCGCGCCTCGCTCGGCTCTCGACCTGGGCTGTGGGGAAGGTTGGCTGGCCCGGGCGCTCGCCGCGCGAGAGGTTGAAGTCACCGGAGTGGATGTGGTCCGTGAACTGATCGAGGCGGCGAAGCGGCGTTCGCCCGGTGCGTTTCGCGTGATGTCGTACAAAGCATTTGCAGAGCACGGGCTCGGCGCGGCCTTCGACGCGGTCGTGTGCAACTTCTCGCTGCTGGGCGAGTCTTCCGTCGAGGACGTAGTCCGCGCGGCCCCCCAACACCTTTGCCACGGCGGCGCGCTGGTCATCCAGACGCTGCACCCCGTGTCCGCGTGCGGCGATGCGCCGTATCGCGACGGGTGGCGTAAGGGCAGTTGGGACGGTTTCGGCACCAGCTTCACGGACCCGGCCCCGTGGTACTTCCGTACGCTCGAGAGTTGGGTCGCGCTGATCGTGGAAAGCGGGCTGAGGCTGTGCGAGCTGCGTGAGCCGACTCTCCCCGGCTCCGACAGACCGGCCTCGGTCATCTTGATTGCCGAGACCATGCACGCCAAGTAAGTCGCATGCGCGGGCGGCTCGCCCAAGGTCGCCGCGCACGCCCTCGCGTTACGAGACGCCAACGCGTGACGTCCTGTGGCCACGCAACCACCTTCGCGGAACGCCTCTCCCAAGCGTGGCGGTGCAAGCGATGCCATCGACCAAAATCACAGATGATTCCTACTGCCTCGCATCCACGCAAAGACACGCTGCGAACGTCAACTCGATTCCTCCGCTTGGAGCCCACGCGTGACTCAAACCACTGAAGCCGCTATCGCCCCGCATCGACTCGGCGTCCTCGGCTCGCTGCTGATCGGGGGCACACGCCTGCCGCTGCTCGCGGAGCCGTTGCTGCTCGCGGCCCGCCTGTACGTCGGCTACACGATGATGGCGGCCGGGCTCGACAAGCTGCCGACGCCCGACTGGATGGTCGACCAGGTCGAGCAGATGGGCTGGTTCCCGGCCGAGCCGTTCTTCGCGACGGTCGCCTGCCTCAGCGAGTTCATCGGCGGGGCGCTCCTGTGCCTCGGGCTGCTCACCCGGCCGGCGGCGTGGTTCGTCGGGTTCACGATGGGCGTCGCCGCGTTCAGCTTCCAGGGACAGACGCCGATCGTCGGCGGCATCCACGTCGCGCAGATGCTGTGCTGGCTGAGCGTCGTGTTTCTGGGGATCGGCGGCGGCCGGCTGTCGCTTGACGCGATCGCCCGTGCCGTGCTGCTGCCTAGCGACGCGTCGCAACCCAGACGCACCAAACCCGCGCTCATCCTCACGCTGCTGCTCGCGCTGCCCGTGTTCGGCTACGGCTTCTACCTGGAACTCTTCGGCACCCCGCCCGCGCCGAGCGACGAGAGCGCAAACGCCGAGCCGACCGAAGTCACGTCGATGAGCGTGCCCGGCTCGTTCAACGACTGGGACCTCACGACCGACGCGCTCGCAGCGCAAGCCGACGGCACCTGGTCGGGCGTCGTCACGATCGAAGACGCCGGGCCGATCACGTT
>JANQPR010000181.1 GCA_028285385.1 Phycisphaera sp. | reverse complement strand
CCCGCGCCCCGCCGGTGACGTCGAGCTGTCCTGCGCTGCCGGGCTGTGCGGCGACGATCAGGTCGGCGCCCGGCGCAGTGTTGACCCGGGCGTTGGAATAGACGCGCAGCCGGCCGTGGCCCGCGTCGCCGACGATCAGGTCGCCCCAGGTGTCGAAGGTCGTGCCCGCGCCGGTGAGCAGCACGTCCCCGTCGCCGGTGGGTTGTCGGCCGAGCGTGACGCCCGCGGCGTGGACCGCGCCGCCGGCCGAAGCGGTGAGCTGTCCCGCTTGGTCGTCACCGACCACGAGCAACCCGTTCGCGAAATAGTTGCTGCCGTCCGGCAGCTGTGGCAGCAACTGTCCGGTGGTCGTGACGCCGGCCAACGCCGTCGACGTGATCGCGCACACCGACGCCGCGACGAGCGTGTACCGGACACCGCTTCGTGTTGTCGCTTGTGGCGCGCCGTAAAGCGCACCTGACCCTCCGTGTGCCCCGCCCCGGCGAATGGCCGTGCGTCGCATGCTTTCTCCTTCCGTGGTTCCGGGCGTCGCGCTTCCTTCGCGAAGCACAATCCCGCGCGACCGACGACCGTCGGCCCCGATCGACTCCGTAGTGTTTATAGCACGAACCCCAGACCATCGGCCGAGGCCTCAGCGATGTCGCCGCACCCACGCGAGCACAGCCACGACCAGCGCCGCCACCGCCGGCTCGGGCACGACGGAGCTGTTGAATGCCGGCGCGGCGGCTCTGCCCCAGTTCTGCAGGACGCCGTCGAGTTCGCCTTGGTCGATCACGCCGTCGGGCAGGTCGGCCAGCCAGCCAAGGGGCGTGCCGTTGGTGTCGCTGTCGCTGCCCCAGTTCTGGAGCACGAGGTCAAGGTCGCCCTGTTCGATCTGGCCGCTGGCGTCGTAGTCGCCGGGGGTCGCGTCGGCGACGAAGGGGTACAGGAACTGTCGGCCGCCGAAGTCGTCGTTCTGCAAGGCCGCGACGCCGGTGTTGAAGAACGTCTGCGGGATCCGGCTCTCCATCAGGATGTCCACGCCGGGGGTGTCGACACCGGGGTCGGCGTTGGCGACGTCGTAGAGCTGCAGCGGCGAGGCGGCCGGGTTGAACGGGTCGACGAGATGAGCCCAGGGGTTGGTGAGCGTGGCGAGCGCGCTGGCCGCGTCGGTGTCGTCGTAGTTGTCGTCGATGAACCGGCCGGGGTTGAAGTCGACGTCGCCCAAGCCGAGCGCGTGCCCGATCTCGTGGGTGAGGATCACGCCGAAGTCGGCCAGGTTCCAGTTGACCTGGGGGTTGCTGTTCATGCGGATGTCGGCGCCGCGGATGGCGTAGCCGGTGTGGGTGCTGCCGGAGGCCAGCGTCATCTGCCCGAGGCCGGTGGTGGAGAAGAAGGCCTCGCCGCGTTGCCCGCCGTCGCCGGGGTCCCAGTTGCGGGCGTCTTCGGCCCCGAAGAGGTCGATTTCGGCACCGAAGTAGTTGACCGCGAAGCCGGGGTTGCTCACGCCTTGAACGGCGGTCGACGGGTCGTGCGCAAAGGACAGATCGGTGCCCAGCCCGGTGACGGGGTCGACGACGGTCCACGCCGCGAAGGCGTCCTCAACGACCTGCTGGAACGCCGCCACGCTCGGCGGGCCGCCGGCCCAAGTGAACACGTCGCGGTACGCCTCGTAGCCGCCGCCCTGCATCGCGTACCGCAGGCCGCCGTCGAGCGAGCGCTCAAGTCCGTCTTCAATGCGGGGCGCCGCGTCCCAACGCGAGCCGAACCGCAGGCCGCTGTTGCCGAAGATGACGGCGGCGGACGCAGACGACCCGCCGATCGCGCAGGCCGCGACGATGCAGCAGGACCGAAACCGTGCCCGCGGCGCTACGGGTCTCAACTCGATTGATGGCGTCCCGGCCTCCATGGCCTGAAAACGGTAAGCGAAACCGAGCGAGCGGGCCAGAGGTTTTTCGTGTTCAGCGGGGTTCGTCGCGTCGCGCACGCGCCCAGGCCGCTACGGACAGCGGCAGCAGCGTCAGCGCCCCGGGCTCGGGCAGCGGCGAAGCGGCGCCGTCGAGGGCAAACAAGCCCGAACCCCAGTTCTGCAGGACGTCGTCGAGTTCGTCCTGGTCGATCAAGCCGTCGGGCAGGTCGAACTCCCATCCCGGCGGCGCGGGCGACGCCGGCTCACCCCAGTTGAGCAGCACAAGGTCGAGGTCGGAGCCCGAGACAACGCCGCTGGCGTCGTAGTCTCCCGGGAGGCCGGATGATCCGACGAACCAGACGGTGTCGATGCCGAGTTCCTGGCCGCCGATGCGGACGTCGTTCAATGGCCCCATCAGCTCGATCTCGCCCTGACGGTTGACGCCGGGCGCCCCGGGAAGCCCGAAGTTAACGCGGATGTCGACGCCGCCGAGCGTCGTGGGCACGTTGTCGAAGCCGTTCAACTGCACGAGGTCGCCGTTGATTTCGAGGTTGCTGACCCCGCCGAAGTCCGCGAAGTCGAACCGGCCGTAGTCGATCGTGCCCGGGCTCCACGCCGAGAGCAGGTCAAACTGCAGCGCGATGTTGCTGAGCGTCGCGGCCTGCGTGGGGAACGCGGCATCTGCAAAGCCGCCGAGCGTCGCGGTGTTGAAAGTGGTCGTTCCGCCCACGGCGAGGGGTTGAACACGGATGTCCATCGGCCCGTCGGTGGTGAACACGCTGAACGCGACGTCGCCTGGCGCGTGCGTCCCGCTGCCGTAGGTCGTGCCGGCCGGGTCGTGCTCGAAGTCGACGCTCCCGGAGATCGACGCCGCCGCGCCGGTAGAGGTTGCCGCACACGCCAGCCCCAACGCGACGGGCAGGGTCGCCCGCATGGCTAGTGGTTTTCCAGACATCACGCCTCCGTTCCGACTGGCCTTCCCGGTCGGCTGACTTCCGGAGGCGATTCCTTTTCAACCAAGTATTTTGATCGGCATCGGGCCAATCACACTCCTCACGCCCGCCGCCGCAAGGGCCAGAGGCTCGCCCCCGCCAACGCCACGAACGCCACCGCGCCCGGTTCGGGCAGCGGCACCGGGCCCGGCGGGAAGTCGAACACGGAGTTGCCCCAGTTCTGCAGGACCGCGTCCAGCTCGTCCTGATCGATCAGGCCCTGCGCGGGCAGCCCGATCCAGTGCCGCGGCAGGCCCTCGGTCTCGGCGTCCTGACCCCAGTTCTGCAGGACGAGGTCCAGGTCGCGCTGACCGACCCGCCCGCTGCGGTCGTGGTCGCCGACGAGTTCCCGGTCGAAGCCGAACACGCTCTCGAGGTCCCACGGGTGCTCCCACACGCGGATCTCGTCTTCGCGGAACGGCGTGCCGTCGTCGAGCTGGTCGTCGCCCCAGATGCGGTTGCCCTCGGTGCCGACCCACAGCAGGGACTTATTGATGCCCAGGCGTTCGCCGGCGTCGATGCGCGAGAACTCGATGTTGAGGATGTCGGGCCGGAAGACGAGCGGCCGGGTGTCGTCCGGGCCGTCGGGGCCGAGCGAGCCCGCGGGCTGGATGCCGAACCGCCACGGGTGTGGCAGTCCGTTCTTTGTGACCAGGGGCGGGTTGAGCGGGAAGTCGATCGAGTCGTCGAGGATGGGCAGCGCTTGGTGCGCCCAGACCCAGCCGTCGGTGAGGATCTCTTCGTACCAGCCGTAGACGGGCGAGAACGGGTCGATCGGCGCGAGGTTGGGATCGAGGACCGGGGGCTCGAAGAGGTGGAACGTCTCGCGCACCGGCAGCGCGAAGGGCTGTTGCGCGTCGAGGAGGATCGGGTCGAGCGTGTCGGTGATCGGCGACTCGAAGCGCTTGATCATCGGGCCGGCGTCGGGGGCGTGTGTCAGGCGGGCCGAGAGGAACCACGCGCCGGCGAACCCGCTGAACGGCACCTCGAGCTCTTCGTTGAAGTCGATGTCGTAGTTCGAGCCGGCGGTGACCGACGGCAGCGCCACGTCGGCCAGCGCGGGGAAAGCGAGCGCCACCGCGCCGGCCGTCACCGCCGCAAAGCGTGTTCGTCGGGTCGTCATGTCGGGCCTCCCTGTAAAACGGATGGGTGAGCCACCCCACTGGGTCGGGCCTTGCACCCGACCCCCTCAATGTAACCGCCGAGCTCCGAATCCCGAGGGTTCTTCGCGTTGGGAGTTCCCCGGTGTTGGGCGTTGAATGCGTTGCGCTACCGCGAGGCCCGCTTCGCGATCGCGCGGAACCGTCGGAGCTGGGCCTTGGTCACCCGTTCGGCGAGGGTGGCCTCATCGATCGCTTGCGCCGCGGCGATCTCGGCGATGTCGTAGTCGTCCTGCGCCCGGTCGGCGCGCAGCTTCATCGCGATCAGGTCGTGTGGCTCGGCGACGTTGACGAACCGGTTCCCCAGCTTGCGGCGGACGGCACGCGACACGATCGCCTCGGCGTGCTTGTCTTTCCAGAGGTCGATGGTCACGCCGCTGCGGTGGTACAGCTTCCACGTGCAGGACGGGTCGAAGCCGTGGCGCTTCATCGCGTCGGGGTGGGCCTCGAGCGTGACGGCGTGGTCGGGGTCGGCGACGAAGTCGACGTCTTCGGTGTAACGCGACCGGCCGTGCACCATCGCGGCGAGGCCGCCGATCAAGGCGTGCCGGATCTTCAGCTCCCGGAACAACGACACCGCGTCCTGTAGCGCGTCGGCCAGCCCCGGCGTCTCGTCTGCGGCTCGGCGGGAGCGCTTGGACATCGTCAGCCGGCGGGTGGACCGCCGACCGCGGTCGGACTGATGCACGGCTTCGAGCAGCGGGGCGGCCATGGCTTCACCAACCGCATTTTACCCGGGGCTCGCCGGATCCCGGATACCGTCCGTTACGCGGCGTGGCGCCACGGCGGGGACTGCCTGAGCAGTTGGCCGGCTTCGTCGCCGGGGATGGGCCGGCTGAAGAAGTAGCCCTGCCCCAAGTCGCACCCGAGCGTCTGCACCTGCGCCAGCTGCTCGGGGGTCTCGAGCCCTTCGGACGTGACGCCCAGGTTGAGCGTCCGGGCCAGGGTGATGATGGCGTTGACGATCGCGGCGTACTCGGCGTTCTGCTCGAAGTGGCCGGCGAAGGTGTGGTCGATCTTCAGCCCGTCCACCGGGAGGCGTTGCAGCGACGCCAGCGACGAGTACCCCGTGCCGAAGTCGTCCATGTACACCCGCACGCCCAGCGCCCGCAAGGCCCGGACCGCGTCGAGCACGGAGTCGTCGGCCTCGATGATGATCGACTCGTTGACCTCGAGGCCCAGGCGGCTCGCGGCCAAGCCCGTTTCTTCGAGAAGCCGCTTGATCTCGCCAACGAAGCCCGGCAGCCGCAGCTGCGCTCGAGCAATGTTGACCTGCACCGACACCTCCGGGTGGTCCGGCGCGTCGGCCGACCAACGCACCGCCTGTTCGCACGCCTTCTGCAGCACCCACCGGCCGAAGTCGACGATCAACCCGGTCTCCTCGGCGATCGGGATGAACTTGTCGGGCGCGACCAGGCCGCGGCGCGGGTGGCGCCAGCGCAGCAGCGCCTCGAACGCCATGACCTCGCCGGACTCGAGCCCGACGATCGGGAGGTAGTCGACGCGCAACTCCTCGGCCTCGACCGCGGCGCGGAGTTCGTTCTCGATGGTTAGCCGGCG
Source organism: Phycisphaera sp. (assembly GCA_028285385.1). Taxonomy (GTDB): domain Bacteria; phylum Planctomycetota; class Phycisphaerae; order Phycisphaerales; family Phycisphaeraceae; genus CAZIXN01. The sequence goes on along the minus strand of JANQPR010000181.1, from coordinate 4,874 downwards.
GATCGCCTCGTCCTGCATCTGCGGGTTGAAGACGGCGTGCCGGCCCTTGCCCGCCTGCTTGGCGCGATACATCGCGGTGTCGGCGTGACGGATCAGGTCTTCGGCGTGCTCCCACGCGCCGCTGGACAGCGCGATCCCGATGCTCGCCTCGACGTGCATCTCGTGCCCGTCGATGTGCATCGGCAGCTGCAGCGTGTCCTGGAGCCGGTTCGCGATCACCACCGCGTCTTCACTGCGGCCCACGCCTTCGAGCAGCACGATGAACTCGTCCCCGCCCAGCCGGGCCGCGGCGTCTTCCTCCCGCACGACGGCGTCGACGTCGCGGACGCAGTGCCCGAGGCGTCGGCCGACCTCCTTGAGGACCTGGTCACCGATGCGGTGGCCGTAGGTGTCGTTGATGAACTTGAAGTTGTCGAGGTCGAGGAAGAAGACGCTGAAGTTGGAGGCCACGTCGCGCCGGGCGCGCTTGATGCAGTTGTCGAGCCGGTCGGTGAGCAGGTGCCGGTTCGGCAGCCCGGTGAGTGGGTCGTGCAACGCGTCGTGCTTGAGCTTCTCCTGCGACTCGCGTTGGCGTTGCAGCTGGTGGCGGAGGTCCTCGTTGCTGCGGGCCAGGTCCACGCGCTGCGACTCGGTCCGTTGCGTGTACTTCCCGACGGCCTGGCGGAGCTCGGTCAGGCGTTCGCTGGCTTCGTCGACATAACGCCCGGCGTCGGTGGCGTCGCCCGCCGCGCACGCCCGCCCGGCGGCGTCGATCAACGCCTCGATCCGGTCCAACGGGTTCCCCAACGTTTCGGGCATGGTCATCACCTCCGCCCTTACCCCTCGCACTTCAATAACATGCCCGGGCCACACGCGCAAACACCGACGCGTGGCCCGTGCCCCGCCCTCACAGCATCGGCGTGAACGCGGGACTTATTCAGGTCCGACGCCGGATTGCTTCGCGTCGACGCGTCCGTATTTACCCGTGGGTCCGGGAACATCCGGGCTCGCAGCGCCGCGGCGCCGATCCGTTTATCGTGACGCCGTGAGCCTGTCCCCGGAACGCCCGCCCGAGCCCTTGATCCCGCCGACCTCGAAAGTATCGGCGGCGATCGCCCGGGCCGTGCTGCGTGGCGGGAACTACCCCTGGCTGAAGCACGCTGGGTTCCTGCGACGCGAGCAGTCCCGGCGGCGCGGCGGTCGGCGGTTCGTTGTGCGCCGGCCGGATGGCGTCCGGCTCGACGCGTGGTTCTCGCCCCGCGACTCCGGCACCGGGCTCAACGGCGGGACGCAGACCCGCGTCCCCGTGTTGATCTGTCACGGCATCTTCGAGTTCAAGGAGCGGCACTTCGACCGCGCCGTCTGGCTCAACGAACGCGGGCACGACGTGATCCTCTTCGACCACCGCACGCACGGCCGGTCGACGGGCAAGCAGGTCACCTTCGGCGTGCAGGAGCGCGAAGACGTCCGGGCGGTGCTTGATGTCGCGGTGACGCGCGGCATGATCGAAGTCAACGGTGGCGCACCGCGCGTCGTGACGCTCGGTTTCTCGCTGGGCGGCGGGACGGTGCTGCAACACGCCGCGACGGACGAACGCGTCGCCGGCGTGATCGCGCTCGCGCCGTTCTGCGACTTCCGGACGGCGGTGGATACGTTCCGGCAGTGCTTCGCGCCGTGGCTGGACTACGACTGGGTGCAGCGCGGGTTCGACCAGGCGTCGGCCGAGGCGGGTTTCGCGATGGAGCAGGCGTCGGCCCTCGAAGCGATCAAGCACATCGACGCGCCGGTGCTGCTGGTGGAAGGGGGGAAGGACCCGTTCCTGCCGCCGCGCGTTCACAGCGAGGCGCTCAAGGCCGGCCGCGGCGACGGCGACCTGACCGTGGTCCGGGTCCCGGACGCGCACCACGTCTCGCTGGTCCGCAAGCGCTGGCCGGAACTGGACGAGGCGATCGCCGCATTCCTCGATGGCATCGAGCGCGCCGGATAAGCAAGGGGTCGTCTAGCCGAGGTACACCCGCGGCAGTCGGGGGTTCAGCCGACAGAGCAGTTCGTACGGGTGTGACTTGATCGCCGCGGCGAGCGTGTGCACCGCGTTGGGCGCGGCCGGGTCGTTGCTGTACAGCTCGGCCTCGCAGCCCAGCGCCGCTTCCTTGGGCAGCTTGGTCTGCTGCAACGCCTTGGTGAGGTCGACCACGAGTTGATCCATGTTGACCTTGCCACGCACCCGGCACACGGCGAGCCGCGGCGGGGCGGCGTCGCCGTCGCCGGGCAGGGCGACGCGGACGACGCCCTTGTTCGACAGCGCGAGCGGGTAGCCGTCGCCGTAGCCCGCGCTGACGACGCCGAGCACGCTGTCGCGTTTGAGCTTGAAGGTCGCGCCATAGCCGACGGTCGCGCCGGCCGGTGCGTCGCGGACGTGCACGACGCGCGAACACCAGCGCACAACGGGCAACAACTCGGGGGTGTGGTCGCCGCCGTCGAGGCCCGCGATGATCTCGCCTTCGGTCAGTGCGGGCTGAGCGTAACCGTAGAGCCCGAGCCCGGGGCGGATCAGGCGGCGGTGGAACCGACGGTGGCGCAGGGTCGCGTAGCTGTTGGCCACATGAAGCGCCACGCCGCGCGGCAGGGCGTCGCCGATCCCATCGAGCAAGGCGTCGAAACGTTCGTGTTGCTCGTCGGCAAACGCCGGGTCGTTGTCCGCGGTGGCGAAGTGCGTCATCAACCCCGACAGCTTCAGACCGGGCATCTTCGTCAGCATCGGGATCAGCGCGGCGGCTTCGTCGACGCTCATGCCCTCGCGGGTCATGCCCGTGTCGACGTGGATGTGCACCGGCATCTTCAGGCCCAGCCGGCGGAACGCTTCGTCGAGCTGCTCGGCCTGTTCCGTGCGGTGCAGCGTGAGGTGCAGCCGACCCGCGGCGGCGCAGCGGTAGAGCGCATCCGTCCTGTCGAACGACGTCACCGGCATCAGCACGAGCAGCGGCAGCGTGATGCCGGCGGCGGCGAGTTCCTCGGCCTCGCCGGGGCTGTAGACGGCGAGCATGCCCGTGCCCGTGCGTTGCAGCTTGCGGGCGACGTGAGTTGCGCCCAGGCCGTAGGCGTTCTTCTTGACCACGCCGCAGAGCACGGCCCCGTCGTTGTGCTTCTCCTGGTCCACGCCGGCGACGTGAGTGACCGCGAGCAGCCCCGCGGCGTTCTCGGCGAGCCGGTCGAGGTCGACCTCGACCCAGCTTGGCGCATCGCCCACGTCCTTGCGCGGGTCAACCTGGGCAACGCGGGGGTCGTGGATACGCGACGGCGGCATCGCGGGGCGTTGTACCACGGCGGCGAACCGAAGGGCGCCGAGTTTTTCGTGGACCGGGTTCGACCTTGTTTTTAAGCTGGTTTCGTGACGTGGCTTCCGGATGGAGGATCGATGTATGAGCCGGAACATGTGGTCGGCGGGCGTTACGGCGGGGCTGATTGTCGTGTCGGTGCCGGCGTCGGCGGTGTTGCGGACGTGGGACGGCAGCGCGCTGAATAACGACTGGGGCACGGCGTCGAACTGGTCGCCCGCCGGCGTGCCGACGACCAGCGACGACATCATCATCGGTTTTGCCCCGGTCAACGATGTGCGTCTGTCCAGCCCGACGCCAGGGGTCGAAAGCATCGCGCTCGTCGGCAACTCCGGCGCGTCGCTGGACACGAACGGCACCCGGCTGGTCGCGTCGGCGTTCGACAGCTCGGCGTTCCTGAGCGTCAACAGCGGCAACCTCGTGCGCGTCCGGCCGCGCACCGACGGCGGGACGAGCGCCGGGCTCGACGTCGACCAACTGGACCTCAACGCGGGCGGCGTGTTCCGCGTCGACCTCGGCGCGACGGCGCAGATCGACGACAATGCCGACTTGGGGAGGGCTCGCGCATCGAGGGCTTGGGCACGATCGAGCTGGGCGCGATCAGCACCCTCGTCGTCGACGTGCCCGGCGCGGGCCACTGGGTCAACGACGGGATCGTAGACCTCGACCCCGGTTTCGGCACGCCCGGCACGGCGCTGCTCGGAGGCGACACCGTCCGTAACCGCGGCTGGTTCCAGGGCCGGGGCACGTCCCGCGCTGACGTGGTCAACGAGGCCGGCGGGATCTTCGCGCCCGGTGTCTTCGGCGGCTCGTTCGGCGGGTCGGTGCTCACGCTCGAGGACGCGACGCTGACCGTCGAGCCCGGCAGCCGCGTCGAGGTCGACTGGGGCACGTCTGCGTCCGACGACCGTGTCGACCGTGTCGACGCCGACGGCATCGCGCTTGACGGCGGCAGGCTCGAGATCAACTACGCCGACCAGTTCGACTTCGTCGCCCCGCTGTACACGCCTCGCATCATCCTCGACGAGACCGGGACGGACCCCGCGGGCCTCGGTGGCGTTTTCGACACCGTCGGTCTTTTCATCCCATCGGGCAGCGGCACGAGCCTCGACGTCTTCGCCGACGACATCCCCGAGCTGGCGGGCACCGCGCTGGCCGTGACTTATGACCTCAAGCACGTATACCTGCAACGCGCCCTATACGGGGACGCCAACCTCAACGGCCAGGTTGAACAGGGCGACCTCGACGCGGTGCTCCAGAACTGGGGCATGAACAACCTGGCCGACCCCGACGCCGACGTCTCCTGGATCACCGGCGACCTCAACGGCAACGGCCAAGTCGAACAGGGCGACCTCGACGCGGTGCTGGGGAACTGGGGCAGCGCGTCGGCACCGGACTTCGGCGCGTTTGATCTCTCCAGCGTGCCGGAGCCGGGGGCGGCAATCCCGTTGGCCGTGGTCGCGAGTGCGATGCGTCGTCGCCGTGGCTCTTGAAGCCGTCGCCCGTTCTTCATTCACAAGCGTCGGAGGCGCACCACGCCGGCAACGCACAGCACGCCGA
>JANQPR010000152.1 GCA_028285385.1 Phycisphaera sp. | reverse complement strand
AAGTCGCCCACCGCCAGTACCCAAGCCCGCGGGTCCTCGGCCAGAATCGCGCGCGTCGCGTCCTTCACCGCGGCGGCCTCGGCGGTGCGCCAGCGCATGCTGTTGGGGTCGCCGTCGCTGTCGCGGTTGCTCTTGAGGTGTACGTTGAACGCCACCAACGGCTCGTCGCGGCCGACGTCCAGACGGATCTCCTGCAAGTCCCGGGCGAAGTAGAACGGCTCGGGGTTTCGTTGCCCGGCGTCGTCGGGGTGGTGGAACGCCTTCCACCGGTGGCTGGTGACCGACACGATCGGCACACGCGAGATCACGCCAAGGTTGATGCCGCGCGTGCTGTTGGTCGGCGTCGCGGCAACGTACCCGTACCCGCCACCCGCCAGGTACTCCGTCACCATTGCGTGCAGCACCGCCTCGTTCTCCAGTTCCTGAAAGAACACGACGTCGGCGTCGATCCTCGCGATCGCGCCGGCGATGGCTTGGATCTGCACGCGGGCCTTGACGCCGCTGCCCTCGTCGCCGGTGTAGGGGTCGTCGAAGACGTCGAAGAAGTTCTCGACGTTGTACGCCACCACGGTGAGCGTCTCGGGCGCCGCCTCGACGCCGCGTTGTGCCGTTGCGCAACCGGCGATCGCGCACCAGAGCAAGAGCCACCACGTTGTCCATCGCCGATGCATAGTGCGGTCCTCGGGGCCAGCCGGAAGCCCGGCAGTCTAGGGCAAGGTTCAGGGCAGGCGAACCGGTGGGACGCCGGGCGACTTCAGCCACCCCGCCCACAGCGTCAACTGCAACAATGCAAACAGGCGGTGCGTGTGGTCCGCCCGCTCGGCGGCGTGCTCCTCCACCAGTTGCATCACCGGCCTACGGGCGAAGCCGAGCCGTTCCAGCTCCGGGCCGTTCAGCCGGTCGGTCAGCTCGTCGCGCAGAGTCGTGCGGAACCACGCCCCGATCGGCAGCGCAAAGCCGCGCTTCGGCCGCTGGACGATCGGCTCGGGCAGCCATTGGCGGGCGAGCTGCCGAAGCAGGCCCTTCGGTTTACCCCACGGCATCAACAGCCGGGGCGGGATGTGCCCCGCGAGGTCCGCGACCGACGTGTCCAGCAACGGGCAACGCACCTCCAGCGCCGCCGCCATCGACGCGCGGTCCACCTTCCGCAACACCTCAAACGGCAGGTAGTGGTTGAGGTCCCACCGCATCGCGGCGTGCACAACGTCGGGCCCGTCTTCCCAGCCAGGGAGCGTCGCCAGCGGCGGGTCAAGCCGGTCTGCGAAGCGATCCGGCATGAGTCGCTGGATCGCCGCGTCGTCGAACAGGTGGATCATGTGGTGGTACCGCCGTGCCGCGTCGTGCCCGAAGTGTGCGGCGCGTCCCAGGCGGGCGATCTTCGCACGGGAGCTACGTGGGTTGGCCGAGTCGATCAGCTCGGCGGGCAGCACCTTCGCGATGCCGGCGTAGCGTTGCAGCCAACGCATCGCGCGGTAGCGGTCGTACCCGCCGAACATCTCGTCGCCGCCATCGCCGGAGAGCGCAACCTTGACCCGGCCCCGCGCCGCCTTGCACAACCAGAACGTCGGCAGCAACGAGCTGTCCGCGGTCGGCTCACCGGTCACGTCCATCAGTCGCGTGAGGTCCGACATCGCGTCGCCGATCGCCGTTTCCAGCACGGTGTGCTCGGCTCCGATGTGCGCGGCGACCTGCCTGGCGTACGGCGACTCGTCATAGTCCAGGTCCGGCATGCCGACGCTATAGGTCTGGAGCGACCCGGCGTCCTGTTTGAGCAGGCGGTCTTGCGCGATCGCGGCGATCAGTGACGAGTCGATCCCGCCGGAGAGGAAGCAGCCGAGCGGCACGTCCGCCTCGAGGCGACGCGACACCGATTCCGTCACAACCTCCGACGCAGCGTCGAACAGCCCGAGCGCAGTGCTGCTTCTGGAGACCGGCGGCGGCCGCCAGTACCGCCAGCACTCGGTGCTCCCGTCCGCGTCGATCCGCATGGCGTGGGCCGGCGGGATCTCTTCGATGCCCGCAACCATGGAGGCACTGAATGGGTAACCCAGCCGCAGGTAGTTCAGCAGCGCGTCGTCGGCGACCGCCGGCGCCTGGTCCGGCGGCAACCCGGCGACCACCGTCGCAACCAGCGAGCCGAACACCAGCTCGGTTCGGTCCGGCGACCACCAGATGTACAGCGGCTTCTTTCCCGCGCGGTCCCGACACAGGAACAACGACCGGTCGGTCGCGTCCCACACCGCGAACGCGAACATGCCGTGCAGGTGCTTGGGCAACTCCCGGCCCCACTGCCGGTACCCGAACAGCAACGCCTCGGTGTCGGAGTGGTCGGAGTGGAAGGCGTGCCCGCGTTTCTCGAGTTTTTTGCGGAGCGCGCGGTGGTTGTAGATCTCCCCGTTGAACACAAGACGCAGCTCGCCGTGCCGCCCACCGTCGGCGTCGTCGCATGGGGCGACCTGCATCGGCTGGTGCCCGGAGAGCAGGTCGATGATGGACAGCCTGGCGTGGGCGAGGCCGCAGCGCCCGTCGACGGAGAGCCCGACACCGTCCGGCCCACGGTGCTGCACCTGCGCGAGCATCCGGCCGAGCCGATCCCGGTCGATCGGCTGGTCGTCGAAGCGCACGATGCCGGCGATGCCGCACACGTGTGGAGTCTATCGGCCGAACGCGTGCGCGTTCGTTCAGGCTTTTGGGCCGGCGGGCTTCTGCACGATCCGCAGGCTCAACTCCTGCAGCTGCGCATCGTCGACCGGCGACGGCGCTTCGGTCATCAGGTCGGCGCCGTTTTGAGTTTTGGGGAAGGCGATGACGTCGCGGATATTCGTCGTGCCCACCAGGTGCATGAGGATGCGGTCTAAACCGAACGCGAGGCCGCCGTGGGGCGGTGCGCCGAAGTTGAGCGCGTCGAGCAAGAAGCCGAACTTCTCGCGGGCGGCGGCCTTATCGATACCCAGCAGGCCAAACACCTTCTGTTGCACATCGGGCGAGTGGATACGGATCGAGCCGCCGCCGAGCTCGCTGCCGTTGAGCACCAGGTCGTAGGCCTTGGACTTGATGCCGGCGATCGTGTCGTGGCTGGTATCGCCGGACATCAGGGCCTCGAGGCCCGCGTCGTCGGGGCTGGTGAACGGGTGGTGCAGCGAGTCCCATCGCTTCTGTTCATCGTTCCACTCGACCATCGGGAAGTCGACGACCCAGAGCCACTTCCACTCGCCGTCTTTGATCAGGCCGAGGTCGTGGGCCAGCTTGACGCGCAGTTCGCCGAGCACACGGGCGACGATCGCGGGCCTGGCGTCGACGCCGAAACAGATCAGGTCGCCGTCTTCCGCTTTGAGGCGTTGCACAAGGTCGACCGCGATGCCGTCGATGAACTTCGCGATGCCCGTGGCTACGGCCCCGCCCTCGACCTTGCAGATCGGCAGCCCGCCGGCGCCGAACTGCTTGACCCACTCGGCCAAGGCGTCGGTCTCCTTGCGGGTCAGCTTTGCACCGCCGGGCACGCGGATGGCCTTGACCACGCCACCGTTTTCAAGCGCTTTGGTGAACACTTTGAACTCGGTCTGCCCCGCGAGGTCCGACACGTCGACCAGCTCCATCCCGAAGCGCAGGTCCGGCCGGTCGCTGCCGAACCGGGACATCGCCTCGTCGTAGGGCATGTGCTCGATCGGGGGCACGTCAACGCCGAGCACGTCCCGCCACACGGCCCGGATCATGCCTTCGGTCATCGCCATCACGTCCGCCTGCTCGACGAAGCTCATCTCCATGTCGAGCTGCGTGAACTCGGCCTGGCGGTCGGCCCGCGGGTCTTCGTCGCGGAAGCAGCGGGCGATCTGGAAGTAGCGCTCGATCCCGCCGACCATCAGCACCTGCTTGAACAGCTGCGGGCTCTGGGGCAGCGCGTAGAACTCGCCCTCCTGCAAGCGCGACGGAACAAGGAAGTCCCGCGCGCCCTCCGGCGTGGACCGGCAGAGGAACGGCGTCTCCACCTCGTAGAAGCCGTGGCCGTCGAAGTAGTCGCGGATGGCCTTGGTCACGCGGTGCCGGGTGCGGACGACCTCCTGCATCCGCGGCCGGCGCATGTCGAGGTACCGGTAGCGCAGGCGGGTCTCTTCGCCGACCTTGCCCGCGTCGTCGGGGGTGAACGGCGGGGTCTCGGCTTTGTTCAGGATCGTGCAGTCGCTCGCATCGACCTCGACCTTGCCGGTGGCGAGCTTCGGGTTCTCGCCGCCTTCGCGCACGATGCACCGGCCGGTGACGCGGATCACGTCCTCGTGCCGGAGCTTCTGGGCCAGGGCGTGGGCGTCGCCGGCTTCGGGGTGGAAGACGATTTGCGTAATGCCCTCGCGGTCACGGAGGTCGATAAAGCGGACGCCGCCGTGGTCCCGGTAGTTGTTCACCCAGCCCGCGAGGGTCACGGTCTGCCCGACGTGCTCGTCGCGCAGGGCGTTGCAGTGGTGGGTCCGAGTGGTCGTCGGGGCGGCGGTGGTCATGGCAGAGCGGAACGAGTGATCGGTTGTCGGCCGACGGTCGGGTCGTCGACCAGTGGGCCGCGGATGATAACAGTCCAGTCGGATAGCCCTGAGGTTGCGGAGGTTTGGGACTGGATTGGGGGCGTGCCGGCCACCGGAGCAACGGCTATCGTGCGGGCATGTTCACCGGCATCGTTCAGACCACCGGGCCCATCACGGCGATCACCCCGCAGCCGCACGGCGTCACGCTTCACATCGGCACGTCGGGGCTGCCAAGCCGGCCGGACGCGGGCGACTCGGTTTGCGTGTCCGGTGTGTGCCTGACGGTCGCGGGGTCGAATGGCAGGACGCATGCGTTCGACGTGATTCAGGAGACGCTGGACAAGAGCAAGCTCGGCGCATTTGCCGCCGGCGGTGCGGTGAACCTGGAGTTGTCCGTGACGCCGAACCAGCCGATGGGCGGGCACTTCATGCAGGGTCACGTCGACGGCGTGGGCGAAGTAACCGAGGTCCGCGACGACGAGGCCGACTGGCGCGTCCGTGTGAAGCCCCCGTCGGATCTGATGCCGTACATGGTCAGCAAAGGATCGGTCGCGATCGACGGCGTGAGCCTGACGCTTTCCGATGTCGGCGACGACACGATCGAGGTCGCGCTGATCCCGACGACGCTGGAGGAGACGACGCTGAAACAGCTGGCCGTGGGCGACCCGGTGAACCTCGAGGCGGACATCTTTGCCAAGACGGTGGTGGCAACGGTCGAGCGGATGCTGCCACGGATGATCGCGGCCGGCGCCGAAGGCGGCGACGAGGCGCTGTCGCTGGACCAGTTGCGTCGCGCGGGCTTCCTGCCCGAGCCCGAGAGTTGACGGACGGCAAGAGTTCGGTCGAATCTTCCATGAACGCGAACTGCTTGCCACGGCTCGTTTGCCACGCCGGTGAGACTCGCGTCTGGACGATTCCCGCGCGTGCGACAAGCGAATCTGGCAACATACACGGGCAACTTCACTCGAACCAGGGAGGCCAGTCATGGAACTCGGTGCCGGCTTGATTGTGCTGATCGTGCTCGCGGTCGTGGTGGTGGGCGTGATCCTTCGTGGTCTTGGCGTCTACAACAAGCTGGTGCAGCTGCTGGAGCGCACGAAGAACGCGTTCTCGCAGATCGACGTTCAGCTCGAACGCCGGTACGACCTGATCCCGAACCTGGTCGAGGTCGCGAAGGGCTACATGAGCCACGAACGCGAAACGCTGGAGTCGGTGATGGAGGCCCGGGCCGCCGCGACGCAGGCCCGCGTGCACGTCGGCGGCGACCCCGGCAACGCCGCGGCGATGGCCGAGTTGGGCCAGGCCGAGGGCATGCTCACCGGGGCGTTGGGCCGGCTGCTTGCGGTGGCCGAGAACTACCCGGACCTCAAGGCGAACCAGAACATGATGCAGCTCACGGAAGAGCTGACCACCACGGAGAACAAAGTCGCGTTCGCCCGTCAGGCCTACAACGACCAGGTCAACACCTACCGGCAATACCACCAGGCCGTCATCCTGCCGACGCTGGTCCACAAGCTGTTCGGCTTCGACGAGGCGGCGTATCTCGAGATCGAAGAGGCGGCCAAACGAGAGGCGCCCAAGGTGTCGTTCTGACCCCGTCGTCGATCGGTTGAGGGCGGCGAGTGATGGACTTCTTCGAGCACCAGGACCGCGCCCGCAGGGGCACGCTTCGCCTGATCGTCATGTTCGCGTTGGCGGTGGCGGGCACGACGGCGCTGGTGTACGCGCTGGTGCTCGCGGTGTTCTACCTGGGCACCGGGTACGTCGAGACCAACACGGGGTACGACGAGTTTTCGCGGCGCGGCGTGACGTGGCTGGAGATGCTGGGCTGGACGTTCGCGGGCGTCGGCGGCACGATCGGGCTGGGCTCGGTCTTCAAGATTGTGAGCCTGCGCAGCGGCGGCGGCGAGTCGGTGGCGCTCTCGCTGGGCGGCATGCCGATCGACCCGGACACGACTGATCCGGACGAGCGGAAGGTGCTCAACGTGGTCGAGGAGATGGCGATCGCGTCGGGGCTGCCCGTGCCGCCGGTGTACCTGCTGAGCAACGAGACGGGGATCAACGCCTTCGCCGCGGGCTACAAGCCCGAGGCCGCGGTCGTTGGCGTGACGCGCGGCTGCGTCGAACAGCTCAGCCGTGACGAGCTGCAGGGCGTCGTTGCGCACGAGTTCGCGCACATCCTCAACGGGGACATGCGGCTGAACATCCGGCTGATCGGCGTCGTGTTCGGCATCCTCGCGTTGACCGTGATCGGCCGCTTGATCGTGCGCGGGGCGTTCTTCTCGACGTCCTCGCGCAGCCGGGAGGGCGGCGGAGGGAAGCTGGCGATGCTGCTGATCGGCGTCGCTCTCATCGTGATCGGGTACGTCGGCGTGCTTTTCGGCAAGCTGATCCAGGCGGCGGTGTCTCGCCAGCGCGAGTACCTCGCCGACGCCTCGGCGGTGCAGTTCACGCGCAACCCCGACGGGCTCGCCGGGGCGCTCAAACGCATCGGCGGGCATGTCTATGGTGGGGAGGTCGACTCGCCCCACGCCGAGGAGACCGCGCACCTGTTCTTCGCCAAGGCGCTGTCGTCACTCGGCGGCGCGTTCGCGACCCACCCGCCGCTGCCCGACCGCATCCGCCGGCTCGACCCGCATTGGGACGGCGCCTACCCCGAGCCGAACGCCGTGATGGCCGCGTCGGCAGCAGAGGGTGGGGTTGCCATCGGCGGCGCGATGGGGTTGGCGGGGGCGTCGCCGTCGGGCGCG
>JANQPR010000136.1 GCA_028285385.1 Phycisphaera sp. | reverse complement strand
TGCGCGACCTGGTACGGGTCGTTGGGGTCGGCGATCGCGGCGGCGTGCGCCTCGCCCGACTTCTTGCTCTCGAGCAGGCGTTTGGCGGCGGCGGCCATCTTGTCCTCGCCCCCGCCGTCGGCGACCGCGTCGTCGGTCATGTGCCCGACGTCCGTGAGGTTCATCACCTGGTGGACGTCGTGCCCGATGAGCTCGAGGAACCGCCGGAGCACGTCCGCGAAGACGAACGTCTTGAAGTTCCCGATGTGCGCGAAGTCGTAGACCGTCGGCCCGCAGTTGTACATCGACACCTTGCCCGGGACGAGCGGCTCGAAGGTTTCGAGTCGGTGCGTGAGCGTGTTGTAGAACTGCGGGGTGGCCATCGGCCGCTACGGTAGGCGGCGGCACACTTCGGCTCAACGCGCCCGCTCGGAGGTCGGTGAGGTTTGGGGCGGTCGGGCGTCAGTTGTTGTCCGGGTCGTCGTCGTAGAGGTTGGGGTAGATGTCGCTGAACGGCCGGTTGTTGCCGAAGTCGGCCCAGGTCTGTGGGATCGCCGGCCCGAGCTGGGCGAGGTAGGACTGGAGCTCGGTGTAGTCCCGGCCTTCGGCGTGCCCGTCGAGGAAGCCGTAGTTGGCGTAGTAGTTGCCCCGGACGGTGCCGCCGTTGTCGTAGATGTCGTTCTTGACGTTCGCGGTGTGCTGGTAGGACTTCTCGTCGAGGAACATGACGGCCTCGGACAGCGACACGCCCGCGCCGTCGAGTTGGGCGTTGGCCAGCCCCGCGACGTTGTGCACGGCCCACTGGTCGGCCTCCCAGTTCGTCGGGCCGAACCCGACCCAGTCCTTGGTCCGCATGTAGAAGTAGTTCGGGCTGAACACGTTCCCCGCGCCCGTCGAACCGTCGAACGGGTCGTCGCCCTCGAAGACAAACAGCGGGTCGTTGGGGTTGTTCACCGACGTCTCGGGTGCGCTCGGGCAACGCCAGAGGTCCCCCTCGGAGCCGACGTAGGGCTCCAGGTCGGCGCCGATGGAGGTGGCGATGTTGGCCGCGGTGGCGCTGGGGCTGCGGCCGTTGCGGTTGTAGGGCGCGCCTTCGGAGTAGGTGTCGTTGTGGTCGACGGCGAAGTTCACGCCGGCCGTGGTTAGCTGGCGGACGTTCGACAGGCACGACGACCGTCGGGCCGCCTCCCGCGCCGCGGCGAGCGCGGGCAACAGGATCCCGATCAGCAGCGCGATGATCGAGATCACCACGAGCAGTTCGATAAGGGTGAAGCCGGCAGATGCGTAAAGGTCAGAACGACGAACGACGTGACGCGGCATAAACGGGGCTCCGACGACAGGCAACCATCCACGGTCCTGCCCCGCTTCGACTTCAAAAGTATAGCGGCACCCCCGGCGGTCAAGACACAGTGGTGTCGCCGGATTCAGGCGTTTACTCCACGGCTTGATTCACGGCCATCTTCTCCACCGTCAACTTCAGCACCTTCGTCTTCTCCGCGTCGTCGATGGTGAACTTGACGCCCTCGGTCTCGAAGGTCTCGCCGGCGCGGGGGATGTGGCCGAGGGTGGCGACGACGTAGCCGGCGACGGTCTCGTAGTCCTCGTCCTCGGGCAGGTCGAGGCCGAGCGCGTCGTTGAGCTCGTCGATGTGGAGGCGGGCGTCCATCGTGGCGTGCCGCTGGTCGGGAGCGACGTCGATCGTCGGGTCGTCTGGCTCTTCTTCGTATTCGTCGTGGATCTCGCCGACGATCTCTTCGAGGATGTCCTCGATGGAGACCAGGCCCGCGGTGCCGCCGTACTCGTCGAGGACGACGGCGAGGTGGACCTTCCTGGAGCGGAACTCGGCGAGCAGGTCGCGGACCGGCTTGGACTCGGGCACGACGAATGGCTCGCGGATGACCTTCTCGAGGTCGAACTCGTGGCCGTCGTTGAGGAACTGGATCAGGTCCTTGGCATAGAGGATGCCGGCGATGTCGTCGAGGTTCTCGCGGTACACGGGGATGCGGCTGTGCCCGGCCTCGAGCGCGGCGACCTTCACCTCCGGCAGCGATAGCCCGGCGGGGATGCCCTGCACGTCGGTGCGCGGCGTCATGATCTCGGCGACCGTGGTATCGGCGAGCTCGACGACGCCTTCGATCATCTGCTTCTGCGTCTCGTCGAAGACCTCTTCCTCGTCGTGGCGTTCGACGGCGTCGAGGACCTGCTCGGCGAGGTCTTCGTCGTCTTCCAGGTCGATGCCCGACACCCGACGCACCACCGGGTCGAACGCCCGTAACGGGAACGCGATCGGCCCGAGCATGACCCGCAACGCCTGTAGAAGCGGGATCGACCAGACCAACAGTTTTTCACGCCGGTAACGCGCCCATGAGACGGGGATCGCGACGGTGAAGACCGAGAGCAGCAACAGCGCGATGGCGAACGACAACGCGTAGCGGGGCACCGGCTCGGTGACACCGTTGAGCTCGACGAGCTCGTGCGTGCCGAGCACGACGATGAGGGCGCAGCACGCGCGGGCGATGCCGGTAGTGAGCAGGAGCGTCGGCGCCTGGGCGAGGATGGCTTCGGCGCGGTCGGCCTTGCCGCGCTGGGTGAGCAGCTCGGTGAGCCGGCGGCGGGAGACGGTCTTGATCGCGTTGTGGCAGGCGGCGAAGTACGACGCGAGCAGGCAGGCGGCGACGGTGAGGATCAGGACGAGCGTCACTGGGCGCCTCCTTCGGAGGCGGGGCCGGTTTCAGGTCTGTGAGTTCGGATATCAGATTGGTGGAACACTGCGCCGACGCCGAGTTGCTCGAGCAGCAAGTCTTCGCGCTGGTGCATGCGTTGGTAGGCGTCGGGGTCGTGGTCGTCCTCGCCGAGCAGATGCAAGAGGCCGTGCACGGCGTAGAGCAGCAGTTCGACGCGGGCGTCGTGGCCGCGGGCGGCGGCTTCGCGTTGGGCCACGTCCCGGCAGATCACGATGTCGCCATGGAGCGCGGCGTCCGCGTCGGCGGGGTCGTCGCGGTGGTCGAAGGTGAGCACGTCGGTCGTGCCGGGCACGTTGGTGTACTGCTGGTGCAACGCGGCCATGCGTTCGTCGTCGACGAGCACCACCGTGAGTTGCGCCTCGACGCCGTTGGCGCCACCCCCCAAGTCGATCGCGCGGTCGAGCATCGGCTCGATCCAGCCGGCGGTCGGCGGGTCGGTGTCGGCAGTGTCGAGGACAAGCGTGACGCGCAACACCCGGTCGGCGTCTTGAGTCGCGTCGGCGTCGGCAGGGGCCACGTCGGGTCGAGGGGTGGGCCGGGAGGCGGAGCCCGGACTGAGCGGGTCGTCGGCCTCGGGCGCGGCACTGGACGGGGCGCCCGGGGTCGCGTCGGCGGCGGCGGTCGTTGTCTTCATTGCGGTCATGCGGATCGGGAACACAGGCCTTCACGGCGGGACCACGCGGCGGCCCCGGGTAGGGGACCACGGCGCCAACCCGGTTTCATCGGGTGTTCGGGCCCTCGGCCACAGCCATATAGCCTAGGACATCCCCGCCCCGGGGCCAAGAGACTGGCGGGCAAGTTGCGATTCCGCGGCTCGGCGTGGCGCCGCCTCAGCCCTTGCGAGGGCGTAACGCAGCCAGTAGCAGTAAGCCCAACGCCGCGGCCCCGGGTTCCGGCACGAGGACGAACGCCGCCTGTTCAAACTCGGGGCTGTCGGGGTCGGTGACTTCGACGAGCAGCCGACCGTCGTCCGCGATCCCGATGAACCCGGTGATAAGGCCCCAGCCGTCGGCGTCGGGGTTGCGGACCCGCGCGGCGATGTCGATGAACCCTCCGTCCAAGGTCCACACGAAGGGTTTTCGCCGGTCCGTCAGGCCCGGGGTGTCGTAATCGAAGTAGATGCCGTACACGGTGCCGTCGGGGGCGAGCAGCTGCGGGTCGGTGCGGGCGAAGTTCTGGATATTGGTGGAGAAGACCAGTTCCGCGGTCTGGCCGGTGGCGGGGTCGAAGAACCACGCGGATGTGCCGGCAAAAAGCGCGTCGTAGCGCTCGGAGGTACCGATGACCTGCCCGGCGTCGTTGATTGCCGTGGGGAAGCTCGCGCTGCGGCCGTCGCTTTGCTGCACGTAGCCCGGGCCGGTCAACCCGACCGCGACCGGCCCGGAGCCGTCATCGATCCAGCCGGTGAAACCGTGTTGGAACTGGCCACGGTAGGACTGGGAGTATCCGATGGCTTGGCCGAGGTTGTTGATCGCGACGACCTCGCTGCTCTCCCGCCCGTCGGTGGACCGCCGGTATTCGCCGCCGGTGAAACCCAGCCGGACCGGCCCGGAGCCGTCGTCGACCCACACCGCCCGGCCGTTCGTCTCGGCCCCCGCGTAGCGGAGCGACATGCCGACGGCTTGGCCGCGGTCGTTGAGGTCGTAGACGAAGGCGAACTCCTGGTCGTTGCCTTGCCGCACGTACCCCGGGCCGGCCAACCCGATCCGGGTCGCGCCGTTGCCGTCGTCGATCCACGCCACGCGTCCTTCGGAGTTGTCGGCCAGGGACACCCCGGTCATCCCGATTGCTTGGCCGGCGTTGTTCACGTCAACCGCAGCGCCGCCGAGGTAATCGCGTCCCAGCGGGTCGGCACCGAAGAAGCCGAGGGGTTCGGGCCCCGAGCCGTCGTCACGCCAAGCGGTGCTCCCGAGTTCGGTCGAGCCTTCGAACCGGGTCGACGAGCCGACCACCAAGCCGGCGTCGTTGATCGCCGCCGCCGAACTCCGCGGAACTCCGGCGTCGTTCAGGTATTCGGGTCCCGCGAAGCCCAGCGGCCGCGGCCCGTTGCCATCGTCGAGCCACGCCACCGCGCCGGTTAGGCCCGTGTCGTTGTAGGTGGTGGACCGACCCACCGCCCACCCGTGAGCATTGAGGTCGGCCGGGTAGGCCAGCTCGGTTCCCACCGCATACGTCTCGCCGCCCAGGCCCAGATCGATACCCGAGGTCGTCGCTCGGTAGCCCGGGCCGATGAGCCCGAGCCGCACCGCTTCGTACGACGGCTGAACCCCGGCCTGGGCCATCGTGGTGATCCACACCACGCCAACCGACGCGCCGATCCTGGGCATTTTCCTACCCGCTGTGACGATCATCGTTCCATCCTCCCGGCAAGTTCCCACGCGACACATGCCGCGTCGGTGACTTGATGCTACCGCGTGAGTCGCGGGAATCACCGGGTTTCTTCGATCGTGGCGAGCGGGCTTGGTCGCTCACGGATCACGCCGATGCCCGGAAAAGTCTTGAACTAATCCGGCAGCGGGCACTCCACGGTTTTCACCAGCGTCACCCGGTTGCCCCGTTCGTTGAACGACACCTCGGTCATGTAGGCCCGCATCAGCATCACGCCCCGGCCCGACGGGATCGTCAGGTTTTCCTCCAGCGTCGGGTCCGGCACCGCGTCCGGGTCAAAGCCCTCGCCCTCGTCCTCGACCGTGACCTCGAACCGCCCGGGCGTGACGTCCCACTCGACCTTGACCTGCTTGGACTCGTCCCCGCCGTTGCCGTGCCGGACCGCGTTCGCCAACGCCTCCGCCATCGCCAGCCGGATCGCGAAGACCGACTTCTCGGCAAACCCCGCCGTGTCCACGTCCGCGAGGATCGCCGCCTCCACCGCGGGCACCTCGTCGAGCCGGCTGGGGAACACCCGCTGGGGCATGGAGGTCTCCGGGCAGAAAACGTCAGTCCGATGCTTCGCTCAGTTCCCCCGAAAGCATCACGCCGTCGCTTGCGCGGTGGGCGGGCGGGGGTTACTTGAAGCTCTTGACCGCCTTGGCCTCGTCGTCGTGGATCTGGAACAGCTTGTCGAGCTTGGTGATCCGGAACACCTCGTAGATCTGCTTGTCGATGTTGCACAGCCGGAGCTGGCCGCCCTTCTGCCGGACCTTGTTGTTGACGGTGATGAGCGTGCCCAGCGCCGCGGATGAGAGGTGCTCGACGTTGAGGAAGTTGAGCAGCAGCTTCGGGTTGGACGAGGCGTCGATGATCGCGCCCAGTTCGTCGCCGATCTGCTGGATCGCGGCCTCCTCGAGGATATTGCGGTCCTTGAAGACGACCTTGGTGATGTCGTTGTTGCCGCCGACGGGCGTGGTGATGAGGCGTTCGTTGGACATCGGCCGGCTCCGGGGGCGAAAAGGGGGCCCGATAGGGCGTTTCCGTAGAAATGGACGTTATCTCGCGCGGGCTCGGCGTGTCAAACCGGGAGGGAGATGGAGAAGATCGGGAACATCCAGAGAATCGGGAAAAGCAGAAACATCTAGCAGGCGCCAGATCAAACCGCGGGATTTGGTCCGGTTTCATTTTCTTAATGTTCTGGATGTTCCCGATCTTCTTGATCACCGGCCACGCCGGCCTGCACCGCCCACAGCGCCGCGTACTTCAGTTGCGTCGACACCGCCGCTTTCTGCGCGACCAGCAGCCCAAACGTGCCGTCCAGGAAACCGCGCTTGAGGACGAAGAACTTGAAGAACGCCAGCTTCGGCCGGAGCCACAGCCCGAGGAACCCGACCCGCTGGCCCCGGGCGTGCATCTGCCGGGCGACCATCAGCAGCCGCTCGTCCATCCGCGCCCCGCTGAAGTAGTCGGTGAACTCCGCCGATCCCGCCCGCTTGTGCTCGATCCAGCCGGCGAGCTTCCGGGTTCGAGACGGGTCGGTCGGTCGGCGGTCCTCATGCAACGCCTCGTCCGGCCAGTCCACCCGGCCGCGGTGGATCAGCCGGCTCTGCCAGTCCGGCCACCACGCCCGCACCACCCGGCCGAGCACCCAGTTCCGCCGGGGCACGTACAGCACGTCCAACGCGTCCAACTCGGCGTCGGTCAGTTTTGCGATTTCCTCGGCGAGCCGTGGGCTGACTTCCTCGTCGCCGTCGAGCACGAACACCCAGTCGTACTTCGCCAGCTCCGCGCCGAACTTCTTTTGTTGCGAGTACCCCCGCCAGGGTTCGAGCCGGTACGTCGCGCCGGAATCCTGCGCGATCTGCGCCGTGCGGTCGGTCGAGCCGGAGTCGACCACCACGACCTCGTCGGCCCACCGCGCCGAAGCGAGCGCGGCCGGGAGCGTCGCCTCGGCGTTCGCACAGCAGATCACCACGGACCAACTCGGCATCGCCGCATGCTAACCCCCCACCCACCCGCGCAAGCGACGGCTCCGGGTCCGACGTGAACCGAAGCACGGCGGGCCGCGTTGGGAATCGCCATTGTCGCCGCGTGTCGCTCGGCGTAAGGTGGTGTGTCTGTTGGTTGTTCGGGATGTTGCCGTGACGCTGCCCTACAAAGTTGCCTTGGCCCTCGCGACGCTGGCGCTGCTGGCGTCGGTGTGGTCACGCGTGACCCGGGACGCCCCCGCGACCGACGAGGCCCCCCTCGCCGCCCGCGAAGCCCCGGCGTTGTTCGACAAGGGAGACCCGACCGCCGAATCCGGCGAGACGCCCGCCGACCCCGAAGAAGCCACCGCGGAACGATCCGCCGAAGACGCCGCGTTGGCCGAAGCAGGCATGGATGCCGACGCGAACGCCGCCGACGCCGATGCCGCTTCGGGCCCGATCACGATCCCACTCCGTGGCGACGTCACGCTCAACCCCGCGCCCGGGCCGGCGGTCGTAACCGTCGACGCCACGCCGCCGCCGACGCTCACCGTCGGCCGTGACCCGTTCGCGTTGCCGGTGCGGTTGCGCGCGACGGGCGTCGGCTCGGACCCGGAAGAAGAGGGCAGCACCGACGGCACGGACACGCTCGCCGACGCCGCCCCTGGCACCGCCGACGCGGCGACTCCCGCCACCCCGACGCGCGTGTACGTCGTCGTCGCCGGCGACACCTTCGAGGGCATCGCCAAAGTCCAACTCGGCAGCGGAACGCGCTGGGTCGATCTCGCGCAGGCCAACCCGCTCGTCGACCCGCTCAAGCTGCGCATCGGGCAACGCCTGCGGCTCCCGGTCATCGAAGACCCGGCACCCGACGCGCTTTCCGACGCCGATGGCGATACCCCCGGGGCGCCCCCGACCGACGAGGCGTTGCCGTCCCCACCGCCGGGCGTGACTCATGTCGTCCGCACCGGCGAGTCGCTCAGCACCATCGCCACCCGGTACTACGGCGACAGCTCCCGCTGGAACGCGATCTACGCCGCTAACCGCGAACGCGTCGGCCGCAACCCCCACGCGGTCAAGGTCGGCATGGAACTCGTCATCCCGCCCGCCGTCCCCGCCACGCCGCAGCAGTCCGCGTCGCGGTGACCGAAAGCACAGTTGACGCTGTGCGTCGTTGGCTGCGTTGTGGCGCAACACAGCCAACGCAAGCGTTAGAGGTCTTGAGGCACGCGTTCGTTCGCCGTGAGTTGTTCAAACGGCTGCCGCTCGCGGATCACGTCCAGCTTCCCGTCGCGGTGCAGCACCTCCGCGGCGATTCGGCGGGAGTTGTAGTTGCTGCTCATCGCCATGCCATACGCGCCGGCGTCGTGGATGACCACGACGTCACCCACCTTCGCCGTGGGCAGCCGACGCGTCTCGACGAAGCCCTCGTCGCCTTGCGTGAACACGTCGCACGACTCGCACAACGGCCCGGCCACGACATGGTCGCCCTGCTCCGTGATCTCCCGCCCGTCGCCGGCGACGACGCTGAGGTGCTGGTACGCCCCGTACATCGCCGGCCGGATCAGGTCATTGAACCCCGCGTCGATGAGCACGTAGCCCACGGCGTCGTCGCCCATGCCCTGGGCCTTCACCGAGCGGACCCTGGTGACCAGGTAGCCGCACTCGGCGACGAGGTAGCGTCCGGGTTCGACCTCGAGGACCACCTCTCGGCCGGCGATCGCGCGGACCTGCTTCAGCGCGTCGTCCCAGATCGCGAAGTAGCGATCCAGATCGATGCGTTGGTACTGCCCGGGCTCCTTGCGGTAGGGGATGGGCAACCCGCCGCCCGTTGAGATCACCTCCAGGCCCGGGCCGCCGTGATCGACGTAGGCCCGGACCGCGTCGACCATGGCGCTGCCGATCTGGCTGAGGTGGTCGAAGTCGGTGCCCGAGCCGATGTGCATGTGGAGCCCCCGGACCCGCACGCCGTGGCTCTTGGCCAGGTCGAGGCACTCGCCGATCTGGGCGTGCCAGACGCCGTGCTTGGAGCTGGTCCCGCCGGTGTTGACCTTCTGCGAGTGCCCGTGCCCGAACCCGGGGTTGAGCCGCAGCGTGACCGGGATGTCAGCCAGCCCCGCGTCGGCGAGCTGGGTGATCATGTCGGGGCTGCCAACGTTGACCGGGCAGCGGTGCGTGCGGATGACCTCCAGCGCGTCGTCGTCGAAGAGGTCGGCGGTAAAGACGACCTGCTCCGGCATGTAGCCGACCTTCAGGGCCCGCAGCACCTCGCCGGCCGTCACCGCGTCGACCACCACGCCGTGCTTCCGCATGATCGTCAGCAGCGCGAGGTTGCTGTTGGCCTTCTGGGCGTAGCGGACGGTGACACCGTCACGATTGACCTCGGCGATACGCTGCTCGAGCGTCGCCGCGTCGTACACCCACGTCGGCGTGCCGAAGCGCTGCGCGACCTCGACGGCATCAAACGGAACGGAAACACGCGCGGCGGCGGAAGCGCCGGTGTCGGGGGCGGTCGTCGTCATGGCCGGGATTGTAGAAGCGGTGGCGAGCGGCGGCGACGGAGCCGTGGCTTCTCATGCAGCTTTCACGGGGACGGCTTTCGCCGCGGGTATCATCGCCGGCGATGCGGCGGGCCTGCGACC
>JANQPR010000093.1 GCA_028285385.1 Phycisphaera sp. | reverse complement strand
TGGCGACAAACGGCGGCGCGGGCGCGGCGGCGACGATGCCGGAGGCCGTGGACGACGAGCCGACTGCTCCCACGACGAACGATGCAGAGTTTCCATCCGAGAACACGATCGTCGAAGCGGCGCCGGGGGACGAGGCGGGCACGATCGATGCAACGGGTGTCACCGATGCCGTGGATACGGCCGCCACGACGCAGCCCGTTGAGACCGCCGCCGACGAGCCGGGCTTTTTCGACGATGTTCTGAAGTACGTCGAGCAGGTGGAGTGGAAGGCGGTCGCCGAGGCGTCGAGCACGGTGCTGGACCTGGGCGCGGGCGCGGCGGGGTCGGTGGTCGGCGCGGTGGGTTACGCGACGGTGTTCGCGGTGATCGTGGCGTTCGTGTTCTTCTTCACGGTGTGGAAGTTCCGCGACTTCGTGTGCTGGTTCGACCCGTACGTCCCGGCGAGCAAGAAGGAGCGCACCTACGAGATCCTCGGCATGATGGACCGGTCGGTGTCGGCGTTCATCCGCGGCCGGCTGATCCAGGCGACCATCATGGCGGTGATCTTGACGGTGGGGTTGTTGTTCACGGACGCCCGGCCGTACGCGTTGCTGCTGGGCGTGGCGGGCGGCGTGCTGGGGTTAGTGCCGTATGTCGGGCTGTCGGTCTGGCCGGCGGCGGTGATCGTGGCGTCGATCGTCGGGCTGCAGCAGGACGGCGCGGTGTCGCTGTTGTGGGGCGTGATCGCGCCGTCGGTTGTGTTCTTCGCGGCGCAATCGATCGACGGCTACGTCGTCGAGCCTTTGGTGCAGGGCAAGGCGACGAACCTCGACGCGCTCACCGTGCTGCTGGTCGTGCTGCTCGGCGGTTCGCTGGCGGGGCTGCTGGGCCTGCTGATCGCGATCCCGATCGCGGCGTGCCTGAAGATCCTTTGGCGGGAGGTGGTGGCGCCGGAACTGAAGGCGATCGCGAGTCAGGCGTGAGGCACGCTTGCCTTCCAGGTTTGCAAGCGCTTGAGGACGCGCACCGTGAACTACGGTGCCGGCTCCCGCAAATCCCCCTGGAGTCGCCCGTGGCTTACGCCGAGCTTTCCTGTGTCTCTTGCGTTTCCAAGTGTTCCTGCGTTTCGTTTGGCGACAGCCGCGCTTTCGCCAGCTTGTAGATCGCGTCGGTCGGCTCGCGTTGGAACTTCCAGTCGTCGAGCAGGACGCGCTTCGTCGTGCCGGCCTCGTCGTACGAGAGGTACGCGATGCCCTTGTTCTTCCAGCGTGCGTCGTCCAGGCCGGTGATCTGATCCCAGGTGAGGTCGGCGCCCTTGGAGTCGCGCACGCCGCTGTCGTCGGCCTCGACCCACCGGCCGGCGGAGGTCGCGAAGCCGTAGAGGAACCACAGCCCGAACGGCAGCGTCAGCCCGGCGTAGAGGTACTGCGCGGCGATGTCCTTGATCTGGCCGCGCTGCTTGAGCTTGTTGTAGTTCGTCTGGTACCCGCGTTCGTCGGCGTACGCGGCCCAGCTCGTCTGCCAGTCGTCGTTGTCTTCCTTGAACTGCTCGAACTCGGCGTAGATCTCGTTCTGCCGGGGGTAGGCGATGAACCCGTCGTAGAGCGCCCAACAGCCGAAGCCGGTGAGCCCGGCACCGATGAGCGCGAGCCGGATGCGGTAGCCGTTGCTGATCGTCGTGCGGACCGGGCCCGTCGGCGTGGCGGACGCGGCGGGGTCACTGGCGGGGGGTGCGTCGTTCATGGTGGGCACAGCCTATCGCTGGGACACGGGGCGTGGGTCGCGGGTCGGGCCCGGGCGCGACCCGGGAAGGGTTTACGCCCATCGGCCGGATGAGCGGGGGTCCGTGACCACTCCACACCGGAACAAAGGGCAGAGGCCGGCGGGCTTCAAACCGACGCATCCAAGGCCCGGGTGGGGTTGTACGCAGGGTCCGGAAACCGGGTCGGCGTTCCGCGGACCGATCTCAGTCCGGCATGACGCGGTCGAGGGTCCGGTGCCACCAGTGCGACGCCATCACCCGCGCCGCCGGGCGGGACATGAGCTGCGAGAACCCGCCCTGGTCGACCCGCCGCGTCGGGATGCGCGGCAACTCGCGGTCTTTTTCCAAAGCCCACGTCAGGAACCGGCTGTGCGACGCGATCATCTGCCGACGCTGCCGGCCCCAACCGGCCGCCCCGTTTGGCTTGAGCGAGAATCCCACGGCGACTCCTCGGTGCTTCGTCTCGGGTGAACTCGGGATCGGCGGCGCGTCTTTGATGCGGTCGTGCGGTGCGCCGCCGAGCTGAAAGGTACGCCCATGATAGCCCGCCGGATCGGGAATCCGGACGCACGCATCGTGGTCGGCGGCCCCGTGGTTTCGAGGCGTGACATGCCTGCCCAGCGGTGTGTCAGCGAGGCGCGGCCCGTGCCGATTGAGACGGCGCCTTTCTGGCCGGGGGCCTGCCGGCGTCTGCCGCCCCCGACCACACCCCCGCCCCGTCGCGCCGGGCCTGCCGCTCGAGCAGCGCGAAGCGTTCGGCATGGCCGTGCGGCCAGCGGTCGTCGGCCACGGCGAGCCCCGCCACCAGCAGCCGGTCCGCGACCAGCCCGCCGTCCGCCAACTCGACGTGCGCCACCAGCCGGCCGAAGCGCCCGCGAAGCCGGTGCGGCTCGAGCCGCAGCGTCACCGTCTGCCCGGCGAGCAGCTGGGTGCTCAATGCGTGCGCCGCGTCGGCGAACGGCTCGGCGGGCCGGGCGGGTTCGTCGCCGTGCGCCTCGCGCGCGAGCTCGGGCGTGTCGATGCCCCACACCCGGATGCGGGTCGTCGGCGAGCCGCCGTCGGGTATCCAGACGTCGAGGGTGTCGCCGTCGACCACTTCGGCCACGAGGAACGACCGGCCGTCGTAGCGCGCAACGTCCCCGCCCCGCGCCCACAGCACGCCGGCCTGATCCAGCGCGACCAACACGAGCAGACACGCGACCACCGCCGCCGCTCGCCACCAGAACCGTCGACGGCGAAACGACGCGAGCGACTCAAGGGTGAGCCGGGGCTTCCGGGGTTTGCGGCGCCGCCAACGCATGGACGCGACAAAGCGTAACGCATGCTTCATCGTGTCTTGCCGCTTTGCTTCACAACGTGGCTGAGCATCGACAACACGAGATGTGTCTGTTGAACGCCGGCTACGCCATCACGTCGAGTAAGCCACCCAGTGGCGCGACGACGTTGACCTCCACGACTT
>JANQPR010000089.1 GCA_028285385.1 Phycisphaera sp. | reverse complement strand
CGTGGATGCCGGTGTTGAGTCGGTCGCCGTTGCCGGCCACGAGATCGGCCAAGTGGTTGCCGATCGTCTTTCGTTGATTGTCGGGGATGGCGCCGTATTCCAACGCCATGGCCAGGATCGCCTGTGTCGGGGACGTGAAGCGACCCCTTGGGCAGTACCGTTCAAGCACCGCATCGGCGGCGCGATCCGCCAGAAGATGAGCCTCGTCTGCCGCAGCTTGCTCGCCCAACGCTTCGGCCGACCGTCCCGTCAACCTCGCGCACCGAACCAGCAGCAGGGTTGCCACAAGCAATCGGTCAGATTTCTCCAACGCGATCCAGTCGGCGTAGTCGTTGCCGCGATAGCCGGTCCAGAGCCCGTCGTCGCATTGGTCTTCGGCGAAGCGGAGGTAGGAACGCATCGCCTCGAAGCTCTCTCGCAGCGACCGCTCGTCACCGTATTCCCAGTACAGGCTCCACGGAAAGAGCACCACCGCGTCCATGTAGCCGGGGGTCCCTCGGCGCGGCACGATGTCGTCCCCCAGCGGGACGTAAGGCGCGAAGTCGGGCAGGCTCCCGTCGTCGTTGCGGCTGTCGTGAAGGTCGCGGTTGAACTTGGTCAATAGCGCGCCGAGGTTGAAGTTTTGGCAGGCAGCCGGGGCGAATGCCCCGGCGTCGCCAAACCAGCCGAAGCGTTCGTCGCGCTGTGGGCAGTCGGTCAGGATGCCGTGCATGTTGCCCCGCTGCGTCCAGAGGACCATGCGATGGACGCGCTCGAGGAGCGTGTCGGCGCACGCGAACTCGGCGGTGGCCGGGCAGTCGTTGTGGAGTACGAGGGCTTCGATGTCCCCGGCCTTTAGCGCCTCGGGGACCCCTTCGACTTGGGCAAAACGGAAACCGTGATAGGTGAACAGCGGGCTCAGGACGCTCTCGCCTCCCGCGAGGACGTACCGGTCTACCGATTCCGCGCGTCGGAGGTTCCGCGCGTCGACGAGGCCGTCCTCGCCTAGCAACTCACCATGTCGGACGACGACTTCGGCGCCGGCGGCCGCGTTGACGCGTAACTCGCAGACGCCCGCTACGTTTTGGCCGAAGTCCACCACAAACGTCCCGGGCCGCGGCTCGCTGACGCTGACCGGTCGTAGACGCTCGGTGACACGGATCGCCGGCTCGAGTTGGCCCACGAGTCGGCCGAGCGGCGGCGGAAAGGTGTGGACGGGTTGCCACCCGCGCTGCCTTCGACCAACCTTGTTCCAGCCCGGGACGGCCCGGGACAGGTCCCAGGTCTCCCCCCGGTACAGCGACGCCGACTGGATCGGCCCGGGCCGGTACGTCCACCGGCTGTCGCTCACCACTCGGTGTGTCTCGCCCCGCCCGTCGACCGCTTCGAGTTGTACCAACGCGCGCGGCGGTGCGTCACCGAAGACCTCGCGTCGGCCGTACTGCTCCCAGCCCAGCAGCCCGCAATACCAGCCCTCGGCGAGCATGAGGCCGATCACATTCGGGCCCGGCTTGACCAAATTGGTTACCTCGACCGCCTGCACAGGGATGCGTCGGCGGTAATCGGTCCAGCCGGGAGTGAGGCGGTCATCGCTGACGGGTTCGCCGTTGATGTAGAGCTTGTACAGCCCGAGCGCCGTCACGTAGACGGTTGCGCGATCGATACGCTCGGCGTCAACTTCGAACGGACGGATCAGATACGGAACCGACGTGTCGTCATCTCGCTTCCGCGTTCCGATCCAGTGTGCGTGCCAGTCGTTCGCGCTGAGCAGCCCCATCGTCCAGCACGCGATCGGCGAGAGGTCGGCGACGCCGTCGTCGCCGAGTGCGAGAACACGCCAATAACACCTCTGCCGAGACCGGAGTTCGGGGCCGCCGTAAACAACGAACGGCGGTGAATCTCGAGGCGCTTCGACCCGCCACAGGAGTAGGCTCGGGTCGCCGTCGAGGTCTTCCGGCCGTTCGGCGACACGGACCTCGTACCGTCTCACCGCCGGTACTTCGGGCGCGGGGGTCCACGAGAGCCGAGGGGTGCGTTCGGTCAGGCCGTGGGGTTCAATCCGGGATTCGCACCGGAGGTCTGTGGCGGCCGATAGCGGGGCCGCGGTAGAGGGGGCAAGTTCTTGTGGCACGCCAGGCTCGCGGAATGAAGTGCCGCTCCCATGCATCGAGCGGCGGAATCAGATGTGTTTGACCTTCAAAATAGTAACGTTATCATTGTAACTCGTCCACTATCTCTCAGGATCTTGCCCGATTCTCTGTGCCCCTGTGCTTTCTTCACCCCATCCGTCGGGCGTTTCTCACTCCTCACACATTAGTTCCAGTTGAGTTCGCCAATGTCTGACCTGCAACCGATGAAGCGGCGCGCGCAAACGGACGGTCGGACCGGACGGGAGGTTTGGAAGCTCACGGATTGGGACGACGTGAACTGCGGTGCGACGTACTTCTATCTTCAATGTCTCTCGGCCGACGAACGGTACCTAGTGTTCTGCTGTGACCGAGAGGGAGTCTGGGCGCATTATCGCCTGAAACTTAGCACGGGCGAGGTGGTCAAGGTCCCCGGCAGCGAGGGGCGTCGTCCCGACGGCGGGCGGCATTGGGTGGCGTTTCACCCAAACGGCAGGGAGTTCTTCGAACCGTCGAAGGATGGAGGCATCGACGCAGTCGATGTGGAGACGTTCGAGCGTCGCCCGCTCATGAAACCTCCAACCGACCCGAAGGTGACGATCGGCGGAGGGCTGCGGTTCGCCGACGGGGGGCGGTTGCTGGTTGTGATGGGCAAAAACGCCGATGGCAACGCGTCGCTCCTCGTGGCGGAAGGCGAAGGGGTTGAGGCGGAGGAGGTGTTCCGTTGGAACGATCCGGATAAGGTGTTCTGCCACCTTTTAGCGCCCGAGACTGGGCCGGCGGTGTGCACCTTCGATGTGCTGCCTGACCAGCAAGACGACGCCGGCGCGACGCGTGCACAGCGGGCCAGGAACTGGAAGCTTGACCTGCGCTCCGGTGAGGCCGAACCCTTTCTGGTCATGCCGCCCGGCGAACGGGCGACCCACGAGTATTGGTCGGTTACCGGTGCGCCGCGGCTGTTCTATCACCGCAAAACCGTGGGGACGTGGGTACCCGCGTCGATCGACTCCGTCGACCTCAATGGCGGGGACCACCAGCGACATTTCGAATCAGACACGTTGCTGCTCGGGCACTCGATGATGTCGCCCTGCGGCCGGTACCTGGTGACGGACGTGCAGCAGCCCAACGACAACCCGCTCATTCTGATCGACCTGCGCGACGGCACTTCTCAGACCTTGTGCTGGCCGAACACCAGCGCGATCAAGAACGAGACGGGGCACGTGCACCCATTGTTCTCCCCGAGCGGCCAAGACGTTGTGTACACCGGTGACGAAGACGGGAAAGCCGCGGTTTATCTGGTCCCCGGTGTGATTACACCCGGGATTTCAGAACCCGATCGTACGGCACAAGTTGTTTCAAAATAAGGATTTGCAAAAACAACAACCGGGAAAATTTAGTGCGAAGAGAATCGGACCGGAATGAGTGTATATTAACGATAATATTTTGGTTGACTTGATGGATTATAACGTTATTATCAGGTAGTTGGCTGTTCCTTCTTTTCTCGCGTCCTTCTCGGATCGATCGTTCGGGCCAGCCTCACCGTCTCACGCTCTGGCTTTCATCACCATGCCCGTCACGCTGAAGCAAATCGCGGCCAAGGCCAACTGCTCCGTGATGACGGTGAGCAATGTGCTCAACAACAAGGGGAACCTGTACCGGGACGAGATGCGTCGCCGTGTTTTGAACACCGCGCTTGAGATGGGGTACCGACCCAACAACTCGGCGCGAGCGACGCGGCAGGGGCGTTACGGCAACGTGACACTGCTGGCTTCGACGCACCCACAGCAGAGTCAACTCCCGATCTTGTTGATGGGTGGGATCGAAGGAAAGTTGGCGTCCGAGGACCTGAGGTTCTCCTTCGCCCGGCTGCCCGACGAGAAGCTGACCGACTCGGAGTACATGTTCAAGGTTCTTGGTCAGTGGTCGGCCGACGGCCTGCTGGTCAACTACACACACGGCTACCCGGAGCAGATGCTCGACATCATCGCTCAGTACCGCATCCCGGCGATTTGGTTGAACTGCCGGCTTGATCACGACTGCGTCTTCCCGGACGACATATACGCGGGGCGGATTGCCACCGAGAACCTTCTGCGTGCGGGGCATAAGAAGGTTGCCTTCGTTGATTATTCGGCGAGCCGTGCCAAACTCGCGTCCGCGCACTACAGCATCCGTGATCGCCAGGCGGGCTATGAGCAAGCGATGGCCGACGCCGGTCTGACCCCGGTGATCGTGCGTGGCGATGACCAGGTTCATTCCGAACATCGCCTCGCCGCGTCGTACCGCATGCTGAGCGAAGACGACCGCCCCGAAGCGGTGGTCGCGTATTCCGGCGCGCAGAGTATTGAGGTCGCTGCTGCGGCCCTGGGGTTGCCGCCGCTACCCATGGTGGTTTTCGCCGACACCCCGATCCGCCTGGGCAACGGCGCGACGGACACGGTCATCGTCCCGCAGGAAGAACTCGGTGTTCGAGCGGTGGAGTTGCTGTTGCGGAAGATCGAGTCGCCCGGAGACTCGGTAGCTCCGGTTCAGATCCGCCCCAAGCTGGTCGTTGCGGGTTCGGCGCCGGCTCCGCTGAAGCGTGGTGAGTTGATCAGCCCCTAGGCGTCGTCCGTTAGTTCCCGGCCGCACGCTCCGTCGTGTGTGCCGTCTTGGTTCAGAGTTTCAGTTCACCGTCCGTTCGCTTCTCCGTCTGAGGTCCCCGCCCATGTGGATGCGTGCCAACCAGCAGAAGTACGCTCCGGGGCGGATTGTTATCGTTAAAATGGAGCATCTCGTGGATGCTCGTCTCGTTCCCTTGGCGTCGGGATCCGGTGCCCCGGTCGACGTAGCCAGGGGAGGGCCGTGCTCGTTTGGCCTGTCCGGCGATGCGACGTGCACTTCTTGTTTCTTTCCTATTTAAGGAGGTTTTGAATGAATCGTTTTACGCATCTCTTGTCTGTCGCGGCGTTCGCGGGGTTAGGCCCGGCGCTCACCGCACACGCGGCGTCGTCTGTCGCGATCGATCCCACCGTGTCCAGCACTTGGTCGCGGTTCAACTTCGTTGACTCGTTCGGGGCAGACAACAACGTCAACCGGATCCGAACCAACGTCTTCGATGCCGGCGGCGGTCGTCAGATCACGATGAGCTTTGACAACCTTGGCGGCGCCGCAGCGGCTCTCGGCGGGTTGACGAAGTCTGACATTACCGAGGCTTATCTTGAACTCACCGTCCGCGATTTTGACGTTGAGCTCGGGCTTTATGGCTGGACGCTTTACAGCGTCAATGACGGTCCCGACGGCAGCTTCAACCCGGCGGCAGATTTCCACAACCTGCCGGGCATCCTCGACGGCGTGGACATCAAGGCTTCGGCCGACCCGGCCGAGACGACCGTTCAGGACACGCTGACCCTTGCGCTCGACAACACCGTTGATCCTAACTTTGACGCGCGGCCGCTGCCGGGCGACGTCATGCGGTTTGACATCACCGACCTGACCGCGATCACCGGTGACACCAATAACACGCTGGTCCTCCACTTCCACCAGACCACCGGCGAGAACTCCGGTTTCCGTCCCCAGTGG
Source organism: Phycisphaera sp. (assembly GCA_028285385.1). Classification (GTDB taxonomy): domain Bacteria; phylum Planctomycetota; class Phycisphaerae; order Phycisphaerales; family Phycisphaeraceae; genus CAZIXN01. Next base: position 3,892 of record JANQPR010000089.1, on the reverse strand, counting down.
GAAAACGGTGGTGAAGGCCCCGCCCCGCGACTCGTGCTCGTTCCCGAACCTGCCGGGTTGATCGGCTTGGGCGCTCTGGGGCTTGCGGCCCTGCGTCGTCGTCGGGCCTGAGGATGAGTTCTGTTTTGACGAAATGATTCGGAGCTTGTGATGTCTCTTTCAATGACGCAACTCCGTCTCCACCTGGGAATCCTCTCCGCCGCCGTGTTGGTCGGCGGCGGAGAGTCCCTGGCGGGGGACTTGGTCTTCTCCTACGACTTCGAGGACGGCCAGACCCAGGTCGACCGCATCGTCGGCGGGTTTGCCTCGACTGTCGAGACGGCCGCCGGGGAAGGCGTGGACGGGTCGACTGCGTTGCAGGTGACCGAGGGGGTCGGCACGCTCGAGCTGTTCTGGGATCTTTTTCCGGATGCCTCTGCCTTGACCGGCGAGGTGCTGCACATCAGCTACGACCACCGCATGCAAGCGGGTGGGTTCAGCATCCCTTACCTGCTGCCGAACTACGGCGACGCCACCACCGCCGGCACGGCCCAGTACCGGCAGTACACCGCGATCGGCCACCGCCCCCGCAACAGCGGCGACGACGTCTCCTACGAGACCCGGTTCGGGGTCAACCTCGGCAAGGCCAACATCACCGACCCCAACGACGCCATCCCGAACGACGGCATGTTTCACCGGATCGATATCTACCTGCCGCTCTTCGATATTCCCAACAACGGTCTATCGGGGTTCGGCCGGGTCCAGACCAGCGACCAGCAGGCGATCCGCGGCGCGAACAACTTCTTCACGGTCAACGCGCCCGGCGGGAGCTACACCGAACGCCAAATCTCCTCGCTGCAGTGGTTCAGCAGCGGCTTCGGGTTCGGCCTCGACACCTACCTGGACAACCTGCAGGTTCAGACCCTCAACGTCAGCGACATCGACGCGGTCCTCGCCGATGTCAACGGCTCGCCCACCAACCTCGCGAGCGATTTTACCTACGACTTCGCGGCGCCCTCACCGAACGGCGTTGTGGACACTGACGACCGTGATCGCTTCATTGAAGAGATCATGCTGTCTTTCCTGGGCGACTACAACCTCGACCGCCAGGTCGACCTGGCCGACCTGCAGACACTCGCCGACTCGTTCAACCAGAACGTCGGCAGCTACGGCGACGGCGACACCAACGGCGACGGCTTCGTCGATGAAGACGACATCTTCCTGATCGGCCGTAACTGGCACCGCGACAACGACACGGACACGCCCGTTACCGGCCCGACCGACTTCGCCGAAGCCCTGCAACTGCTGGGCCTGCCCGCCGTCTTCCTCGGCGTGCCCGGCGACTACAACGACAACGGCCAGGTTGAGCAAGGCGACCTGGACCTCGTCTTGCAGAACTGGGGCGTCGACACCACCGCCAACGGCATCCCCGACGGCTGGGACTTCGACCTGCCGGACGGCCAGATCGATCAGGCCGAGCTGGACGGCGTGCTGCAGAACTGGGGCGGCACGGCCGCACCGGACTTCGCCGCCGCGCCGCTGCCCGAGCCCGCGGTCCTCGCCCCGCTGATGGCCGCCGTGGCCTGGACGCGTCGCGCACGAAACGCCTGAACGCCTTCTCCGCTCGACGGCGTGACGGCGTTCACACCCTCCTCGACACCCGAAAAGCACGGAATACAACGAACACTCAGGAGCCTAATCAATGAGGCGTCAGCCCCTCAACCAAGCCTTCACGCTGATCGAGCTGTTGGTCGTGATCAGCATCATCGCGTTATTGATCGGCATCCTGTTGCCGGCGCTTGGCGCGGCACGCAGCACCGCGCGGTCGATCGCTTGCCAGTCCAACCTACGCCAACTCGCGATCGCGGCGAACACCTACGCCACCGACGAGAACGGCTTCCTTCCGATGGCCGAGTCGGAAGACGTTGGCGGTGCCCCTTCGTACTTCGAAGAACGCTGGTGGGGCTGGTCGGTGCTTCCGTACATCGCCGGCAGCCTGAACGGGCCGCACCCGGCGACGCTTCCGAATGCAGAGCAGGCGGCCCGGGTTCAAGAGTTGATCGAGGATTTTGTCGAGAGCGAGTCGAACACAGTGTTTACCTGCCCCGAAGGCGGAGGCGACTGGGAAGGTTATCAGCAGCAGACGTTGCTGAGCATTCGTTTCCCCCCATCCCCAACCGTGGACTTTCAGTACTTCGGCGTGACGAAGGACCAGACGACTCTATTCCGTGGCGAGTTCGGCAAGGCTGTCGCAAGCACTGTGCGTGTTGACCGTGGCCGCGTTGATCAGTTGGCGCTCCACTACGACGGTGCCGGTGGCTGGAGCAACGGGACGCCCTGGGGCACCCTCCACGGCAATGGCTGGGAAGACGCCATCGCCAAGACGCAAAACAGCCCGAACGGCGGCATCATGCGGCATGGCGGCGAGACCACGATCAACTTCAGCGCCGTTGGCGGCAACGTCAAGGCCGTGAAGTTCGACACGAAGATGACCACGCAAAAGTTCGAAGACTGGGACTGGGAGGACGCCAACGTGAACTGGATCGATGACCCGGATTACGCCCCTTGACCGAGTCACAGTAGCGCCAGTTTGTTTCCCATGGATAAAGGAGAATCCTCTGTGGATCACGTCACTTCAACCAGATTGAATCCCATCGTCCTTGCGGCAGCCGTGAGCGGCTGCGCGGCGCTCCCCGTCTCATCGCTTGAAGTCTTGTTAGATATCGATTTCGAGGATGGTGTGGCGGGGCAAGTGGTTCAAGCGGACAACGTCCGGACCGGTTCTTCGGCCTTCCCCGGATTCCCCGACCCGTTGGCCCACTACAGCAACACTCAGGCGGCGCCCGGGGGCGGCACACAGTCTCTGGTGATGCAAGATTCCTTGTTCCCCAGCGATGGCAATGTGCCCGAAGTGTTTTGGAACTTTAACGCCGACGGCTCCGCGCTCGACACTACACGGACGCTCAAGTTTGGCTACTGGCACTTCCAGGCCGAAGTCCAAGAGGACCCGGGCAACTCGCCACAGATTCCCAACAAGACGTTTACCAACGACAGCGGGATCATGCACGTGATCCTCACCGGCAGCGATGCCAACAAGCTACGCCCGGAAGGCAACGGCGGCTACCTCGCTCAGGCCTGGAACTTTGTGGGCCTTGAAGACGCCCAGGGTTTTGGTGTACCAGGCTCCTACGAGTACTTCGGCGATAAGAACCCCACTGATCGCCCGAACGACGACCCACTGTACTTCCAGCCGCTCGCGGACGCGACGACCGGCAACTGGTACTACATCGAGAACTACATCCCGCTGGTCAACCAGTACGACGGCTCGTCGAAGTTCACCGGCCTGGTCGATTCCCTCGACGGGGACGGCGACGGCGACACCACCGAGTTCCGCGGCTACATCGACCTGCAGCCGACCGGGTCCGACGGCGACCCCAACAACGACCGTCCGGTCGACACCAACGTGTTCTATTCCCGCGTCTACGACGCCTCGATGAACGTTATCGGGCAGACGCCGTACATGTTCCGGCAGCCCTCGGACCACACCGAGTTCGGCGGCACGGGCGGCGAGTTCACGCTCCGGGCGCTACAACTGTGGCAGGGCGGTAACGACTGGAGCACGCAGTACTACGACGACATCTTCGCCGGCTACGTGGAGACCAGCGACATCACCGCCGTGACCGAAGCCGTGCACAGCGGGACGTCCTCGACCGATTTCGACTACGACGGCGACGGCGACGTCGACGTCGACGACCGCGACTACTACATCCAGACCGTACTGCTCACGGCCTACGGCGACGTCAACTACGACTTCCAGGTCGACCTGACGGACCTGCAGGTGCTGGCCGACAACTTCAACACGTCGACCAGCGGCTGGGAGAACGGCGACCTCAACGGCGACGGTCAGGTCAAC
>JANQPR010000039.1 GCA_028285385.1 Phycisphaera sp. | reverse complement strand
GCGTTCCACGACCTGCAGACACGCCGTCGCCACCGGTGGAGTCAGCGTGTCGCTGATCTCGAACGAGCCGCCGCCGATCGCGAACTGCAACGCATCCGGGCACGTGCCGTAGAGCTCGCGCGTCCACCGCAGTAGCGCCGGCGGGTCGAGGAAGTGCACCATCGCCGGCGTCGAGTCGACCGGGTCGTGTCCTGCCACCACACTCTCGACGACGCGGCCGGGCGCGAGGTCGGCTGCGCAGTCAACGAAGATCACGTGCTCTACCGCGGCGACGTCGGAAGCGAGTTCGGGCGTCAGGCTCGCTTCGGTTCGGATTTTCACCGCCCCGCGATCGTCGAGCCGATCCCGCAGCAACTCCGCGACCCGTGGCCCCGCGGCGTCGTCGCCGCGGAGCGTGCTGCCGTACCCGATGACTAAGACCCGAGTGTCCATGGCAGGCTCATCCGTTCAGGGGTGGCGGCAACGCTTGCCACGACCCTCCGGTTCCGAGATCAGTCGCGTACGGCTTCGTCGACCACGCTGCCCGTCGCGTCGCGTAGCTCGATCCGCATCGGCATCTGGCCCAACGCGTGCGTCGCGCAGCTCAGGCACGGGTCGAAACAACGGATCACCGCCTCGACGCGGTTGAGCGCGCCTTCTTCGAGTTGCTTGCCGGACACGAAGCGTTGAGCGACCTGTTTGACCCCCGCGTTCATGGCGAGGTTGTTGTGGCCCGTCGCGATGATCAGGTTGCACTGCTGGATCTGGCCGTTCTTGTCGATGTGGTAGTGGTGGATCAGCGTCCCCCGCGGCGCCTCGGCGACGCCGACGCCCTCGGCGCGGTTCGGGCGGGCCTTGGCGCGCACGTGCTCATCGAGGATCTCCGGCTTAGCGACCAGCTCAGCGATGCGCTCGGCCGCAAAAATCACCTCAATCAGCCGGGCGTAGTGGTAGTGAAACGAACTGAGCACCGCGCCGCGTTGGATGCTGCGGAACTCCGCGAGTTCCTGGTCGGCAACGGGCGTGCCGGCGTGATCGCAGAGGTTCAGCCGGGCCAACGGGCCGACGCGGTACATCCCCTCCGGATAGCCCTTGGCCTTGTAGTACGGGAACTTCATGTACGAAAAGTCTTCGACGGCCTCGCCGAGGATGTCGGTGTACCGGCGCGGGTCTATCTGGTCTTCGAGGACGTGCCCATCGGCGTCGACCACGCGCAGCACGCCGTCGTAATGTTCGAGTGCGCCGTTGCGGTCCACCAAGCCGAGAAACAGCGACGGGAAGTTGGCAAAGCAGCTGGCCTCGTCGGTGTAGTCCTTGAGAGAACGCTTGAACCACGCGAGGTTGCGCTTGGTGATCTCCAGTGCCTCGGGGGCGAGCGCGGCGATCTCGTCGCGGCGATCGGTAGTCAGTGGCGCGTTGACGCCGCCGCCGACCATCCAGGCCGGGTGGACGCGTTTGCCGCCGAGCAGGTCGATGATGGTTTGCCCGATCTGACGGAGGCGGATGCCGTCACGCGCGATGTCGGGTTTGACCGCGGCGACGCCGAGGATGTGGCGGCGCAGCGGGTCGCTGTCCCACCCGAGCAGCATGTCGGGGCTGGAGAGGTGGAAGAACGACAGCGCGTGCGATTGCATGAGCTGCGCGAGGTTCATGACGCGGCGTAGCATGTCCGCGGTCGGTGGGATCTGGACGGCCATGAGCTCGTCGCAGGCTTTGCTAGAGGCCATGAGGTGGCTGACCGGACAGATGCCGCAGGTCCGCGCGGTCAGCGCGGGCATCTCGGTGAACGGCCGGCCCTCACAGAACTTCTCGAACCCGCGGAACTGGGTGACGTGGAAATGGGCGTCTGCGACGTCGCCGGCGTCGTCCAGATCGATGGTGATCCGGGCGTGCCCTTCGATGCGGGTGACGGGTTCGATGGTAACGGTCTGGGGCATGGGGATTACCTCCCGAAACGGCTGAGGCGGAGCGGGTCGGGTGTGCGGCCGGCGATGAGTTCGGACAGGACCTCGTAGATCGCGTCGGCGGGCGGCGGGCAGCCGGGAAGGTGCAGGTCGACGGGTACGACCTCGTGCACGGGCATCACCTTCGGCAACAGTGGCGGCACGCCGACGGTCGGGGTCTGCGGCTGCAGGTCCGCGGTCTCGCGGAACGCGCGGTCGATCACGGTGCCGAGCTCGAAGACGTTGCGCATGGACGGCACGTTTCCCGTTACCGCGCAGTCGCCGAGCGAGATCAGGAAGCCGCAGGCCTCACGCATCATGCGGGCCTTGTGGGCGTCCTCTTCGTTGCTGATCGCGCCCTCGATGAGGCCGAGGTTGGTGCCGGCCGGTGGATGCTTGACGTCGACGATCGGCGAGTAGACGAGCTCGATGTGTTGGGCGAGGTCAATGAGCCGCTCGTCGATGTCAAGGAAGGACATGTGGCAGCCCGAGCAGCCGTCTAACCAGACGGTGGCCACGGTGACCTTCTTCGGGCCGGCGTCGGTCGGGGTGGGCGAGGCGTCAGTCATGGTTGTTGTCCCGCATCACGGTGAGGTACGGCAGGAACTGGCGGCGTTTCTGCATCTCGGCGGCGGCGGTGCCCTTCTCGACGAGCGCCCCGGTCGGGCAGACGTGCACGCACTTGCCGCAGGACGTGCAAGTCTGCGAGTCGCCCCACGGCTCGTTGAGGTCGTTGATGATCCGGGCCATGATCCCCCGGCCGGCCATGCCCTTGGTGGAGGCGCCCTCGACCTCGGCGCAGACCCGGACGCACCGCGTGCACACGATGCAGCGGTGGTGGTCGAGACGGAAGCGGTCGTGCGACGAGTCGACGGACAGCTGCGGGTTGAGGTAGGGGATGTGGATGTGGTCGACGCCCAGCCGTTGGGCCATCGCCTGCAACTCGCAGTGCCCGTTGCTGACGCAGACCGCACAGATGTGGTTGCGTTCGGCGAAGAGCATCTCGACGATGACCTTGCGGTAGTGTCGGAGACGTGGCGAGTCGGTGGAAACGACCATGCCTTCGGCGACCTCGGTCGAGCAGGCGGAGAACAGACGACGTTGCCCTTCGACTTCGACGACGCAGAGCCGACATGCGCCCCAGATGGAAAGGCCGTCGAGGTAGCAGAGGTGGGGGATGTCGATCCCGTGCTCGCTGGCGACGTCCATGACCGTCTGCCCGGGCTTGGCGGTGACCGTCTGGTCGTCGATGGTGAGCGTGAGTGCCTGGGTGGGCGGGACTTTCTGGCGGGCCATTCGGTGCCTCGATTCACTTCAGGTGTGTTGCAGCACGGGTAGCGCGTAGCCGTGCTCGTCGGCGGGCTGGAGGGCCGACTCGTACTCGTCTTCGAAGTAGCGCAGCGTGGATAAAACCGGGTTCGGGGCGGTTTGACCGAGTCCGCACAGCGACGTCGAACGCACGACGTCGCAGAGCTCCTTCAGCAACTCGAGGTCGCGCGGGGCCGCTTCCTTCTTGCAGAGTTTCTCGAGCAGGTCGAGCATCACCGACGTGCCGACCCGGCAGGGGATGCACTTGCCGCAGGACTCGTCCTTGCAGAACTCCATGAAAAAACGGGCGACGTCGACCATGTTGGACGTCTCATCCATGACGACCATTCCTCCGGAACCCATGATCGAACCCGCCTTGACAAGTGACTCGTAGTCCACGGGCATGTCTAGGTGTTCGGCGGGGATGCAGCCGCCGGAAGGGCCGCCGGTTTGCACGGCTTTGAACGCTTTGCCGTCGGGCACGCCTTCACCGATCTCCTCGACGATCTCGCGGAGCGTGATGCCCATCGGGACCTCGATCAGGCCGTTGTTGACGATGGTGCCGGCCAACGCGAAGACCTTGGTGCCCTTGGAGCGCTCGGTCCCGATGGCGGCCAGGGCGTCGCCGCCGTGCCGCATGATCCACGGGATGTTGGCGAAGGTCTCGACGTTGTTGATAAGCGTGGGCTTGCCCCACAAGCCGTAGCTGGCGGGGTAGGGCGGGCGCGGCCGGGGCGTGCCGCGTCGGCCCTCGATCGAGGCGATCAGCGCGGTCTCTTCGCCGCAAACAAAAGCCCCGGCACCCAGGCGGATCTCGACGTCGAAGGCGAACGGCGTGTCGCACAGGTTCGTGCCCAGCACGCCGATCCGTTTGGCCTGGTTGATTGCCCGTTTGAGTCGCAGGATCGCCAGCGGGTACTCGCCCCGGACGTAGATGTAGGCGTGGCTAGCGCCGACCGCGTAGCCCGCGGTGATCATGCCCTCGAGCACCCGGTGGGGGTCCGAATCGAGCACTGAGCGGTCCATGAACGCGCCGGGGTCGCCCTCGTCTGCGTTACAGATGACGTACTTCCGGTCGCCGTCGGACTTGGCGACCGTGGCCCACTTGATCCCGGTCGGGAAGCCGCCGCCGCCCCGCCCGCGCAGGCCGCTGCGTGCGACTTCGTCGATCACTTGGCTGGGTGTGTACTCGGTCAGGGCCTTGACCAGCCCCGCGTATCCGCCGCGGGCGATGTAATCCTCGATGCGTTCCGGGTCGATCAGTCCGCTGTTCTCCAGCACGATCCGGTGCTGTCGGGTGAAGAACGGTGTGTCCGTGGGCCAGTCCAACCGCTCGAACTTTCGCCCGCTCATGGCGTGTTCGAGCAGTTCGTCCGCGTCCTCGACGGTTACCCCGCGGAGCAGTTGGCGACTTTCGGGATCGTCTGCCGGCTTGGCGGGGCACTCGATCTCGACCATCGGCCCCTTCGCGCAAAGGCCCATGCAACCGACCGAACGCACCTTGCACTGTTTGGTCTGTTTGGCGGTGCGGAGTTGCTTATTGAGCGTCTTGGTCAGTTCGTCCGCGCCGCGGGAAAGGCAACTGGTCGACGCGCACACGTTAAGCCGGACCGGGATCTCCGAGGCGGCGGCCCGTTCCTTTGCGGCCATCTCTTCCAGGGTTTCGGTGTTCATGAGGTGGTCCACTCCTTCATGCGTTCATCGAGGATTGCCTCGTCCACGTCCCCGGCGAGTTGGCCGTCGAAGACCACGGCCGGCGCCATCCCGCAGGTACCCAGACACCGCGCTGTGAGTAGGGTCACGTTGCCGTCTGCGTCGGTCTGGCCGTCGCTCAGGCCGTGGACCTGCTCGAAGTGGTCGAGTAGGGCTTGGGCGCGGTGGATGTAACAGGCCGTGCCGGTGCAGACGACACATGAGTGTCGGCCTTGAGGCTTGAGGCTGAAGTTGTGATAGAAGGTCGCGACGCCGTACACGGTGCTCAAGGGCAGCCGCAGCGACTGCGCGACGTAGCGCAACGCCGGGTCGTCGAGGAATCCGAAGCCGTCCTGGACGGTGTGCAGCGTCTCGATCAGCGCGTGGCGGGTGAAGCCGTTGCGGCGCATGGTGGCCTCGACTTGTTTCCAACGGCGGTCGTCGGTCGGGGGCGCGGGGCTGGCAAGGGTGGCGGTCATGACGTGACCTCTGGGAAAGGGAAGCGGTTGGTTCAGCCTTGGTGGTGACGGTCCCACCACAGCGCGACGATCACGCCGATCAGGGCGACGCCGGCCAGGAAGCCGAGCCCGAAGCCGAGGGCTTCGTTGATTCCGGCGTGGGCGAGCAGGGGGGTGGCAAGCATGGTGGGCCTCACTCAAATGGGGTTGACAGGCGTCGCGGCGTCAGCAGATCCGCGGGAGTTCTTCGCCGTAAGGTTTTTGCAGGACGCGTCGGCCGCCGAGCGTGGTGTGCAGTTCGCAGACACCGTCGCGTTGGTCGGTGACCTCGCCGATGACGGTCGGCTTGGTGTACGCGGGGCCGTCCTCGTGGGCGCCGAGCAGCGCAAGGACGCGGTCCTGGGCTTCCGGCCTGGCCACGATGACCACCTTGCCCTCGTTGGCGAGGTCCAGTGGGTCGAGGCCGAGCAGGTCGGCGGCGTGGCGTGCGGCGGGGCGTACCGGGATGGCGTCTTCCCGCAGGACGACGTGCCATCCGGTCTGGGCGGCGACGTCGGACGCGACCCCGGCCAGGCCGCCGCGGGTGGCGTCGCGCATGAACGCGATCCCGTTGCCCACGCCGTGCCAGCAGTCTTCGATCACGCGGTTGAGCGGCGCGGCGTCGCTGCGTAGCGTCGTCTGCATGTCGGGCATCTCGCGCGCGAGCATGACGGCCAAGCCGTGGTCGCCGACGGGACCGTTGATGATGACGCGGTCGCCGGGCTGCACACGAGCGAGGTCCGGGTGGTGTTGCAGCGGCCGGCGCCCGACGCCGGCGGTCGTGAGGGTGATCTCCGGCGGGTCGTGGTGGTCGATGACTTTCGTGTCGCCGGTCACGATAGTGACGCCCGCTTCGTCGGCGGCGGCGGCGACCGAGTCGAGGACATCCTCCAAGTCCGCCATCGCGAAGCCCTCGGAGACGACGATGCTCAGCGCGAGGCCGATCGGGACGGCGCCCGCCACGGCCAGATCGTTCACGGTGCCGCACACCGCGATCCGCCCGATGTCCCCGCCGGGGAAGCGCCAGGGCTGCACGACGTAGCTGTCGATGGTCAGCGCGACGCGGTCGTTGAACGTCGGCATCAGGCTCGCCGAGTCGCCAAGCGAACGGAGCACGTCGTTGTCCAGGCGGGGCAGGATGCGGTCGGCGATCAACTCGTCGGTCAGTTGCCCGCCGCCCCCGTGCGCCATGACGATTCGCTCCTGGCGGATGTCGACGGGCGGCGCGGATGCTTCCGTCGGCGAGGCCGTGGTGACCGAAGCGGTAGCAGGTTGCTTCGTGGATTCTGCGATCATGTGGCCACCGCCTTCGCTCGAATCTTGGGCCGGGATCGCCGCGAAGCGACCTCGGCCCGTCGGTACTTGAACCACGCTTGGCAAGTCCCTTCGCCGCTGACCATGCAAGGGCCGATCGGGTGCGTCGGGTTGCACTGCGAGCCGAACAGTGAGCACTGGTCGGGCCGTACGAGCCCGGTGATGACCTCGCCGCAGCGGCATCCGGCCGGCTCGTTGTCGGGCGGGGTGGACAAGTCGTACACCCGCCTGGCGTCGTAGCCGCGGTAGGCGCCGCGGATGGCCAACCCGCTGCCGGGGATCGTGCCCATGCCACGCCACCGCGTGACGACGGGTTCAAACACCTCGTTCATCCAGCGCTGCGCGATGCCGTTGCCCGCCGGGGTGACCACCTGCGGGTAGAGGTTCTCCAACTCGGTCCGGCCGTCGCGCACCTGTTCGAGCAGCGCGACGATCGCCGCCGTCATGAGCGTCGGCTCGAACCCGCCGATGACACACGGCACCTGGAAGTCGTCGACGACCGGCACAAACGCGTCCGAGCCGATCACCGCCGAGACGTGCCCCGGGCAGAGGAAACCTCGGACGCCGAGACGCTTCGGGCGGGGTTGACTCAGCACCGCCGTCATCGCCGGCACGACCAGCTTGAGGCAGGCCAACACGCTGAAGTTGTCCAGCGCGAGTTGGTGCGCCCGCAGAAGCGCCGCCGCCGCGGTCGGAGCGGTGGTCTCGAAGCCGATGGCGGCCAGGACCACACGTCGGCCCGGGTCGCGCTCCGCGAGGCGAACGGCGTCCAACGCCGAGTAAACCACGCGGATGTCGGCGCCGTCGCAGCGGATCGACTCTAGGCTGCCGCGGCTGCCGGGCACGCGCATCATGTCGCCGTAGGTGCAGAGTGTGACGTCGTGCCGCTGGGCGACCTCGAGCATCAGGTCGATGTGCCCTTGGGCCGTAACGCAGACCGGGCAGCCCGGGCCGCTGAGCAACTCGACGTTGCGGGGCAACAACCCGTGCAAGCCACTTCGGAACGCGCTCATGGTGTGGGTGCCGCAGACTTCCATCAGCTGCACCCGGTCGGGGATCTGCTCGGCGACCTCGTGCAGCCGGCGGATCACCGAAGCGCTGTCTTGGGGGCGAGACGGCATCATGGCGTGACTCCTTCCGCAACGGGCTGCGCATCGCTGGCTTCTGGCCCGCCACCGTTCGACCAGACGGACGCCTCCTGCAAGAGCCGCCGGGCCGCCGCCGCCGTGAGCTGTTGGATGGCAAAGCCGGTGTGCAGCAGCACCCAGTCGCCGGCCTTGGCCTGCGGCGTCAGCAGGGTGCTCACCTCCAGTCGGCTGCCGTTCAGGTCGGCAACGGCGTGCTCGGCGTCGAGACACTTCACGAGTTGCGCGGGGACGGCTAGACACATGGCGACACCTCCTCGGTTTGCTGCGCGACCGCGACGGCGGCCTGCCCCAGGCTCAATCCCCCATCGTTCGGCGGGACGCGCCGGTGGCGGAACACCGTCAGGCCACGTTCTTCGAGTTGCGCAGTGAGGGAAAGCGTGAGGGCTTCGTTCGCGAACACGCCGCCGGTCAGCCCGGCAACCCGAAGGCCCGTCGTGGCCACGGCGTGACCGATCAACCCCGCGATGCCCACGGCAACCCCGCGCTGGAACATCGCGGTCAAGACGGCAACGGGTTCACCGCACATCCGCCCGTCAACAACGCGCCGAGTTAGCTCGGACAGATCGAGTTGAGCGGGTGTCTCGTCCTGTAGTTGGTAAAGCGGGGCCGTCGTCTCAATCGGCTCGGCTTCGGAGGCCGCGGCTTCCAACACCATCGGCGCTTCCGCTTCGAACCGGTTGGTTTCGCAAAGCCCGAGCAGCGCCGCAACCCCATCGAACACGCGCCCCAGAGCACTGCTCTCCGCGCAGTTCACGTTCCGGCGGATCATGCCGGCCAGTACGTGTCGCTCGTCGGGTTCGAGTTGAAGCCGGTCGACGACCGGGTGGCGCAGCCCGGCTTCGCCGTACGATTGGTACAGCAGCGCGAGCGCACAGCGTCGGGTGTCACGCGCCGCAGCATCGCCGCCGGGCAGGCGCAATGGCCGAAGATGCCCGAGACGGTGGTAGCTCCTTCGGCTGGCGAGCAACAGTTCGCCGCCCCAGACGCCGCCGTCTTCGCCGTACCCGACGCCGTCCCCGACGAACGCGAGGATCGGCTCGTCTCGTTCGTGTTCGGCCAGGAGCGACGCCGCGTGGGCGTGGTGGTGCTGAACCGGGACGAGCGGGATGCCTCGTCGTGCCGCGAACGCCTTGGCGTAGCCGTGGCTGAGGTATCCCGGGTGAGCGTCGCAGGCGATCCAGCGCGGCTCGACCTCGAACAGCTCCAACAGGTCTTCGGCTGAACGCTGGAAGTTCTCGAAGGCTGCGGGGTGCTTGAGGTCGCCGAGGTGCTGGCCCACCACCGCCCGGCCAGCCCGGACCACAGAGACCGTCGCTTTCAACTCGCCGCCCACGCAGAGGCCGTCGGTGCTCGGCCCGTGAACACCAAGGTCGAACTCACCGGGAGCCATGCCACGCGAGCGGCGGAGTGGTACCGGATCACCTCCGGCCACATCCAGCAGAATCGAGTCGTCGACGCCGCGGACGATCGGCCGGTCGTGGCCGAGGGTGGCGTCGGCGATGCCGTGCAGCCGGGTTGCCGCGTCTTCGTCGTCGATGACGAGGGGTTCATCCGACAGGTTGCCGCTGGTCATTACCAGCGGGCCGAGGCCGGGTTCAAGGTCGAACAAGCGGTGGTGGACGGGCGTGTAGGCGAGCATGACGCCGAGGCGGTGCGTGCCCGGTGCGACCTCCGCGGCGACCGCCGACAGCGTCCGCCTCGGGGCCAACACGATCGGGGCCGCCGGCGAAGCCAGTGCTTCGCGACCGGAGTCAGACAGCACGACGAGTTCGGTCGCCGCTTCAACACTCGGCACCATCAGCGCGAACGGTTTGGCATCCCGGTGCTTCCGCTGTCGGAGACGCCTCACGGCGTCGGAGTCGGTAGCCCGAGCCGCCAAGTGGAACCCGCCGATCCCTTTTAGCGCCAGCACCCGCCCCTTCATCAGTTGCCTGACGGCTTCTCGCAATACCGCCTCGTCGGTGCGCGGAGGCCCATCGGCACTCGGGCCGACCCACCGTAGCCGCGGGCCGCAGTCCCGGCAGCACACCGGCTGAGCGTGGAACCTGCGGTCGCCAGGGTCTTGGTATTCGCCACGGCACACCGGGCACATCTCGAAGCCACGCATCGACGTGTTGCACCGGTCGTACGGCACCGCGCGGACGATCGAGAACCGCGGTCCGCAGTCCGTGCAGTTGATAAACGGATGGTTGGCTCGCCGGTCGCCCGCATCACGCATCTCGCGGAGGCACGCCGGACACGTCGCCAGATCGACTGTGATCGCCGCGTCGCAGTTTGTGCCGCCCTGGCTTGTCGCGACGACAAAACCTTCGTCCGGATCCAGGCGAGTTTCAACCTCAGACTGCAGGAACGCTTCGATCTTGGCCAGCTTTGGCAGGTGGTCCGGCAGCGTGTCGACGAACCGTTCGACGGAAGCGTGATCGCCCTCGACTTCGATCACGACGCCGTGTTGATCGTTGCCGACAGAACCAGAGACGCCGATCGTGTGGGCCCACCGGTACACCGCGGGACGGAAGCCGACGCCCTGGACCTGGCCGCGGACCCGGAGTCTTCGGCGGACCCGTTCGGCTGATTCGGTGGCGGTGAGGCTGGCGGACATGGCTGCACCCGAGGGCAAAAGCCCCTTGCCGTCAATCTGCGAACCGCGTACCAACCCGCCCACAAGGCCGGGCAAGCCGCCGAAGCCG
>JANQPR010000027.1 GCA_028285385.1 Phycisphaera sp. | reverse complement strand
CCGCCCGCAACATCTCGCCCATGTCGATCGCGAGCGCCGCCGCCTCCGACCAGTACTGCGCCTCGCCGGGCTGTTCGTTGAGCAGTTCTCCGTAGTGCGCCTCGGCGTCGAAGAGACGCCCCGCCGCCCGGCAACACTGCGCCGCGCGGCGACGCTTGCCCGGCGTGACCCGCCCCAACGCCCGGGCGGCGTCGGCCGGGCTACGCTCGGCTAGCAGGTCCGACAGCGTCCGTGCCGCGACCGCGTCGTCCGGGTCCAGCGTGCACAGCAGCGTCAACGTCTCGACCGCCTCGGAAACCCGGCCGTCGCGCAACTGCAAGGACGCCAACGCTTCGAGCACGCGCTGGTCCTGCGGCGCCGCGTCGAGCAAACCCTCGAGCTGCGCGATCGCTAGACCGAACTGTCCATCCCGCGCCAGCGACTCGGCCCGCATCCACTGCACGTCAAGGCGGTCTCGTGAGGCCCGCATCGACGCGCCGTACTGCTGCATCGCGTCCAACGACCGCAACACCTCTCGCGGCTCGTTGCGCCGGAGTTGTAGCTTGGCCTGCATCAACCGGGCGCGTTCGTTCACCGGGTCGATGCGCAACGCCTCGTTCAGCAACGCCAACGCCTCGTCCTCCCGGAAGCCACGCACGGCCAGTTCGGCCTGGTCGAGCGCCAGCTCCAGTCGTTCGGCCTTCGACATCGACGAGGGGTTCGGAGTATTCATGCCGCCCTCCGTTGATCGGGTTGCGCGTCGGACACCCGGCGACGCTCCAGCGCGGCCGCCACGTCCCGGTATCCCGGGTGACGTTCCTGCACCCGCGCGAGCACGTCCCGCGCCGGCTCGCCCACGGCCGTCTCGTCCGGAACCCAGCTCAGGATCAACGCGAGCTCCGCGTTGTACGGGTCCAGCTTGAGCCCGCGGTACGCCCAGCGCCGCGCCTCGTCCTCGTCGCCGGCCAGCTGCGCAAGCGTCGCCAGGCCGCGGCACACGGCCAAGGACGACTCACGGTCGTCGGCAAACGCAGCCGCCAGCCGCAGCAGCGCGCCCCGCAGGGTTTCGATCGCGCTGGTACGCGGACGGTGCCGCTGAGCAAACACCAGCGTCGAGATCAACCCGGGGCGCGTCTTCAGTTCATCGGCGAGTTGCGCGGCGTTCGTCGTCGACTGCGGCGGCAACGACTCGACGCCCGGCGGGTCGCTCACCGCCAGCCACCGGCACACCGTCGGGTCCGTGCCGTGCTGCAAATGCAGGCGCGTGGTGTGGTGCGCCGCGTCTTCCGGCTCATTCAACAGCGTGTGCAACGCGACGAGCGACTCGCAGCCATCGGCGTCGAGCGCCGAACTCGCGTGGTCGTGGTGTCGCCGCAACACGTCCCGCGCCCCCGACAGGTCGCCACGCCACGCCTTGATCCGCGCCAGCAGCGCGGGCGCGCCCGGGGCCGGCGACTCACCCCGGCACCAGTCCGTGAGTTCGAGTTCGGCGGCGGCGACCCGGCCGGTCTGGCACCAGCGGTGTAGCCGGGCCAACCGTTCGTCGGACGGTTCGCCGTGACGTTCGACGCGCTCGGGCGACGCCTGGGGTGGTGTTCTCGATGGGTCCGGCATCGGTCGCGCTCCGGGACGAAGGGTCCACCGGGGCATCGGCCGAGCCGGTCGCACGGTTGAGGCCGGTTGTGTCGATCAGGCAACAACGCGTCGCCGCCGCGTCCGGTAACTCGGCGGCGACCAAACGAAGCACGCAACCGACGTCACGCCGTGAGCACGAGGTTGTCGACGTGAACCACCGCCGCGTAGCCCGGCCGGCCGAGCAGCTTCTCGAACGCGCTGCTGCGTTGGCCGGCGATCAGCCGCAGCTCGTCGGCCGAGTAGTTCGTCAACCCCCGGCCGACCTCCTTGCCCGCCGTGTCGCGCACGAGCAGCACGTCGCCTCGCTCGAACCGCCCGGTCATCGCGGTGATCCCCGTCGCCAGCAGCGACTTGCCGCGCTGCCGCAACGCCTTGGCCGCGCCGTCGTCGACCGTCACCGTCCCCGCCGGCCGCGCGGTCAACCCGATCCACCGCGCCCGCGCGTCGAGCTTCCGCGCCGCCGGCGCGAAGACCGTTCCCAGCCGCTCGCCCTTCAGGATGCGCCGCACCGCGTCCTTCTCCCGGCCCGACGCCACGACCGCCACCTCGCCCGCCTCGGTCACCACCCGCGCCGCCTCGAGCTTGCCCGCCATCCCGCCGCGCGTCCACGACCCCGCCCCGTTGCCGCCCCGCCGCACCTTGCCCATCGCGCCGATCACGTCGTCGACCAGGTCGATCACTTCACCGTTCTCGTTCAGCAACCCGTCGACCACCGTCAACACGATTAGCGCGTCGGCCCGCAGCGCGTTGCACGTCAACCCCGCGAGCAGGTCGTTGTCGCCGAAGCGCAGCTCCTCCACCGCGACCGTGTCGTTCTCGTTGAGCAACGGCACGCAGCCCATCGCGTGCAGCTTGCCCACGCAGTTGCGGATGTTCAGGAACCGCCCGCGGTCGTCGAAGTCGCTCCGCGTCAGCAACACCTGGCCAACGCCTAGCTTCCGCCGCCGCAACGCCGTGTGCCAGGCCGTCATCAGCCGACGCTGCCCCACCGCCGCGACCGCCTGCTGCTCGGCCACGTCGTCCGGGCGCTTCGCCAGCCCCAACTCCGCGCAGCCCGCGCCGATCGCGCCGCTGCTCACCAGCGTCACCTCGACGCCGTCCTTCCGCAGCGCCGCGACCTGGCCGGCCACCTGCCCGATGAAGCGGGTGTCGAGCCCGAGCGTGGCCGTGCCGTGCGAGCCCTTGACCTGCTTGGTCAACAACTGCGTGCCGATCTTCACGACGACCCGCTTTGCCCCGGCCAACACGTCTTTTCGGATCGTCGTCGAAGGCATCGAATCACTCACACCATCCAGAACCAAAGCCCCAAGCTCGCCGATACAAGCAACGCGACTATCGGCGGTGTCGACCACCGCCCCTCACTTGCGCGGCCACACGGCTTCCAACTGCCGCATCAACATACCCGCGTGGCGCCGAGTCGCGCCCTGCCGCTGCCGGATCACGCCCACGCCCGCCGCCGCGAGCTCCTCGCCGACCGCGCGGTTCCGCAACAGCTCCCGCGCTGCGCCGCACGGGTCGTCGGTCACCACGATGCCGCCGGCCCGCTCCAGCGCCGCCACCGTGTCTGCGAAGTCGCTGTGCCACGGCCCGATGACGGTCGGCTTGCCCAGGCCCGCCGGCTCCATCGGGTCGCTGCCGTACAACGTGCCCGTGAAGCTTCGCCCCACCACGCACACGTCCGCCAACGCGTACGCCATCCGCAACTCGCCGATCGTGTCGAGCAGAAACACCGACGCCCCGGGGCACGGCCTGCGCATCGTCCGACGCGCGAAACGCAAACCACGCTGCTCGCAGTGCTGCGCCACCGCGTCAAACCACTCCGGCTTCCGCGGCGCGATCAACAGCTGCGGCCCTTCGCCGTTGCCGTCACCGACCAACCCGTCGATCAGGCGCGACTCCTCCCCGGGCGCCGTCGACCCCGCCACGACCAACGGCCGGTCGCGATCGAGGCCGAGTTCGTCGGCCAACTGCGCAGCGCCCTCGACCGATTCGGCCGGCTCGATCTTGGCCGTGTCCCACTTCATTGTGTCCAGGACGTCGACCCGTTCGCCCGGCGTGCCCAGCGCGACGAACCGCTCGGCGTACGCGTCGGTCTGCACGCCCGCCGCCGTGATCCGCGCGAACGACGACCGCACCAACGCGTTCACCTTGCGGTAGTTGCGGAACGATCGCTCACTCAATCGGCCGTTGACGACACAAAACGGCACGCCTCGTTTCGCACACTGCTCGACGAAGTTGGGCCAGACCTCGAGCTCCACTCCCGCGACTAGGTCCGGCCGAACCGAACCCAGAAAACGCTTCACCGCTCCCGAAAAATCCAGCGGCCAACGCACCACCGCGTGCCGATCGCCATACAACGCCTCAGCCCGCGCGAAGCCGGTGTTCGTGGTCGACGCAACAACGACCTGCACCGCCGCGCCATCCACGGTTTCGGTCGCCAGCGCCTCGACCAAACCGCGGACCAGGTTTGTCTCGCCGACGGACACCGCGTGCAGCAGCACCGTTGGGCGCGACCGGTCCAGCGACGCCAAGCGGTCGCGCGTATCGCCGAAGCGCCCCGCCCAGTCGCTGCGCCACTTTCCCGTGCGCCACAGCCGGTACCCCCACAGCGGCGCGGTGACCGCGGCACCGACGCCGTACGCGATGTCTCGACCCAGGCCCATGGCCGCGCGATCGTACCGGCAACGTGAATGAACGTTTCTTGCGCACGATGTCGTGACACCGCCCGGTAGGTAGAGCCGGTGCCCCCGCGGGGAGCGCGGCGGGTGGGGCGACGCCTCGCCGGACGGACCCCCGGAAGCTCTTGCTTCCGGGTATGCGACGTGCCCGGGCCTGCGTTTCGTGGTCTTGCGACGGCGGCCGGCTGAACGACCCGAGCGATCTCGGAGAACGGATCGTGTCCCTCGTTCAGTCCGCCGCGACCGACTCGCCGCGTTGCCCGCCGGGCCCCTCCGCCGTTCCGCGATGTGATCCCGAAGAGTCCCGTCCGAACGCGGGGGCCAGATCGGTTGTCGGGGATCGGGCTGCGGTTCGCGCCGACGCCCGAGACCCGACGCCCGGTCTCAGGCTCTTTCTTTGACAAGTGAAGCGGGGGCGTGCGGCCCCAACCCGGTCCGAGCCTTCGGGCGCACCACGCCGGAAGGCTTCGGCGGGCAGAAGAGCAGACGCTAAAAGTTCAACGGCTCGCCGGTTCGCGCGGCCGTGATCATCGCCTCGAGCAGCCCGGGCACGTGCGCATTGACGCCGCGGTCGTCGCCCAGGTCGGTCGGGGTGATGCGCGACGGGTCGATGGTGGCCGTCTCCGACGCCTGCGTGATCATCTCGCCGGCGACGGCGTGTCGCC
>JANQPR010000022.1 GCA_028285385.1 Phycisphaera sp. | reverse complement strand
GTCCCGTGATCGGGGCGGCGGCCCGGTAACCCCGGGTTTCGCGGCGGGCGGGTCTCCGGCCGTGGAGCTTCCCCATTCGGCGGGCCGATATACTCGTGCCGTGACACGTCGCCCCAGTCCTCTGATCGCCGGCATTATCATTCCCAGCCCGCGTGGCCGGTAGGGCGGTGTCCGTTCGTTCAAGACGACCCAACCCTGCCGACCGGCGGGGTTTTTTGTTGTTGGGCCCACCTGATTCGAGACCGACCATGCCCGAGCAGACCACCAAGCGCTCGTACAAGGACACGCTGAACCTGCCCAAGACCGCCTTCCCCATGAAGGCGAACCTCGTGCAGAACGAGCCCGCGTCGCAGAAGCGCTGGGACCGGCTCGGCGTGTATGCCAGCCTGCGCGACCGCCAACAACGCGGCGGCAACCCGCGCGGCCCGTTCGTCTTCCACGACGGCCCGCCCTACGCCAACGGCGACATCCACCTCGGGCACCTGCTCAACAAGGTGCTCAAGGATTTCGTGGTGCGGACGCGCAGCATGATGGGCTACGACTGCCCGTTCACGCCCGGCTGGGACTGCCACGGCCTGCCCATCGAGCACAAGGTCATGCAGGAGCTGGGCGACGCCGGCAAAGCCATGCCCGCCCTCAAGGTCCGGCAGAAGTGCCAGAAGTACGCCGAGAAGTTCGTCAAGACGCAGTCGAAGCAGATGCAACGCCTCTTGACGATGGCCGACTACGACGACCCGTATCTCACGATGCAGCCGCAGTACGAGGCCGGCGTGCTCGAGGTCTTTGCGGGGATGATCGAGCAGGGCCTGGTGTACCGCGACCTCAAGCCCGTGCACTGGTCCGTGGACAACCAGACCGCGCTGGCGGAAGCGGAACTGGAGTACTACGACCGGGAAGACACGAGCGTGTACGTGTTCATGCAAGGAATGTCGGCTCTCGGAATCGATGGTCCAATCGGATTCCTGATCTGGACGACGACGCCGTGGACACTCCCGGCGAACCTTGCCATCGCGGTGCACCCTCGTTTCGAATACGGCCTTTACAAGTTCGGTTCAAAGTTTGGCAACAGTCATGCATGGATCGCAACCGATTTGGCCCCGAAGGTATTTGCAAAGCTCGGTTTGGCAAGCCCGCAGCCGGTCGATGTCGTGAACGGCGAAGCTCTAGTTGGCGAGACATATCGTCACCCATTCATGGGCTTCGAGGACGGCAACGTCGTCGCCGCGGAGTACGTCACCGCCGAGGACGGTACGGGCCTCGTCCACACCGCGCCCGGGCACGGGGCCGAGGACTACCAGACCGGCTTGCGCGAGGGGCTGCCGGTCTACTGCCCCGTCCTGGCCGACGGCACGTTCGACGACACCGTGCCCGGCTGGCTGCGCGGCGAGTCGATCTGGAAGGCCAACGACGAGATCGTCGATCGCCTGCGCGAGAGCGGCCACCTGTTCCACGCGGAGAAGTTCACGCACAGCTACCCGCACGACTGGCGGGGCAAGAAGCCCGTCATCTTCCGCGCGACCGAGCAGTGGTTCGTCGGCGTGGACAAGGACATGCCGCGCGGCGACACGCTGCGCGGCGAGGCGCTGCGGCACACCGAGCGCGACGTCGACTTCTTCCCCGCTTGGGGCCGGAACCGCATGCGCGGCATGCTCGAGGGCCGGCCCGACTGGTGCATCTCGCGTCAGCGCAGCTGGGGTCTGCCGATCCCCGCGTTCTTCAAACCCGACGGCTCGCCGCTGCTCAACGCGGACAGCGTCCGCGCCGTCGCCGACGTCTTCGCCGAGAAGGGCAGCGACGCGTGGTTCTTCATGGAACCGGAAGATTTGCTGCGTGACTACGACGAGCCCGGCCTCGACAAGGCCGCGCTTACCAAGGGCGGCGACACCTTCGACGTGTGGTTCGAGTCGGGCAGCTCCTGGAACGCGGTGCTCCGCCACGGCTGGGAAGACAAGCAGACCAGGCACGCCGACGGCGAGTCGTTCCCCGCCGAGCTGTACCTCGAGGGCTCCGACCAGCACCGCGGGTGGTTCCAGCACTCGCTGCTGCCGTCGCTCGCGGTGACGGGGCAACCGCCGTTCCGGGCGATCCTCACGCACGGGTTCATGGTCGACAAGGACGGCCGGAAGATGAGCAAATCCGGCGGGAACGCGCTGGCGATCGAGACGCTGATGAAGGACTACGGCGCCGACGTCTGTCGGTGGTGGGTCGCGTCGCTGAACACGGACAACGACATCAAGGTCGACATGAGCTTCTTCAAGCTCGCCGGCGAGGAGTACCGCAAGGTCCGCAACACGCTGCGCTTCCTGCTGAGCAACTTGGCCGACTTCGAGTCGGAGAACGAACAACACCGCCACCACTTCACCGACGCCGACGCGGCGAGCCTCGACGCCTGGGTGATGGGCGAGCTGACGACGCTGATCCGTACGGTCAACACGGCGTACGAGGGCTACGCGTTCCGCCGGGCGACCGAGGCGTTGTTCAACTTCTGCAACGACACGCTCAGCGCGGTGTACCTCGCCGCCGTGAAAGACCGGCTGTACTGCGACGCCCCCGACAGCGCCCGCCGGCGACGCACACAGACCGCGTGCTACAAGGTCGCCTCGGCGTTGTGCCAACTGCTCGCGCCGCTGCTGCCGCACACCGCGGACGAGGCGTGGCGCGTCCTGCATCCGGGCGGCGAGGACGCGTGCGTGCACTTGGAACACCTGCCAGACGCCGACCACCCGGCGCAGATCCCGGTCGACGAACGTTGGAACACCGTGATGTTCCAACGCAACAACAACTGGCTTCAAGGGATCGAGCATCACCGCCAAGACGAGGGGGTTGACAACCCGCTTGACCTCGGTTTGTCAGTCGGAGGAGAGTTCGAAGGCTTTGACGGCCGGGACCTGGCGGACTTGTGTGGGATCAGTCGATTCGAATGGGAGCCGGGGGAGGGCTTCCGTGTCCTCGACCTGCGAAACGAACCCCGCTGCGAACGCTCCTGGAAGCGCGACGGCACCGTCAAGGAACGCAGCGACGGCGGGATGCTCTCTGACCGCGACGCGGCAGCGCTCGGGCTGGTGTGAGACGCGGCGCGGTCGGCTTCAACAATGTCGCTTCGCCTTAGCAGCGACGTAACTCATCGCTGCTGGCCTCTGGGTTATCGGTCACGGCCGCTCAACTGCCACTCCGCTTGGGTCGATCCCGCTTCCGTGACGCGCCGCTTCCCGCGCGTCGCGGAGCGTCCCCGTGTCGACCAACCCCATCACCTTCCGCGAGACCCGGCCCGACGAGTTGACCGACGCGGTCATGTTTGCCATGGCCGGCGGCGTCGCCCTCGATCCGGACTCGGCTCGCCACGAGTTGTGCCACGTCGCCAAGCACGGCAACGAGGTCGTGGGCGCCGTCGTCCTTGCCCGAGGCGGCGACGCTCAGGAGACCGTTACCGTCCACGTCGACGGTGCTGCGGATGACACCTCGCGTGAAGAACCGCCGGAGGACGCCGCCCCGACGGACGCCGCGGACGCTTCCGAAAACGTCGCGGCAAACGACGGCCGGGCCCCCGTGCCCGACGCCGGGACGCTCGCCCGTCACCTGCTCGACCTGACCCTGATGAAGATGGCCCAGGCGGACGTGCGCACCACGCGTCTCCAGGCCGAGCCGACGCTGGCCGAGCGGCTGTGGGCCGAGGCGGGCTGGCTAGACCGGCTGCCGGCGTTTGCTCCCGACGCCGTGACCCACGGCTGGCTGGATGGTTTGCGTTCGCGTCGGCCGGCGATGGCCGACGCGGTGCAACGCGCCTTCGATCGCGCCCAACGGGCGCTCGACCACTTGGCCAAGGAGGCCGAACCCGACCCCGCCGAGTCGAACGAAACGGCCCCGGACGACAGTGAACGCGCGGACGATCCCCACGACCGCGGTGTCGACGCCACGGCCGGTTGATCCATTGCGCGTTCTCGGGCGTCGACCGCTTTGGGGTGTGGTGTAGACGCCTCAACCCGTCGCCGAATCGCGTCGATGCCGACAGGGGCTGTCGTCTTGCACAGCCGCCGCGTGTATTCCCTTGCTACCGCCGCCATGGTCCGCTCCGGCTCCAACCCGCCGCCCGCCGCGCGTGACGCCGACGCCGCGTCGAACCGCGCGGCCGTATCGACCCCGTCCGCGTCGCAGGTCGCCCACGAGCTGAACAACCTGCTCGACGGCTCGCTGCGCAGCGTGGGTCTGGCGTTGCGACGTCTGCGCGATTCGCCACTCAACGACGAGCAGCAGGACGCGGTCGACAAGCTCGAGTCGGCCGACCGATTGCTGCAGCGGATGATCGGCCTGGTCGACACGCTGGGCAACACTGACGCATCGGACTCTGCCACGCCCAGCGCGGCCAACCGCACGCTCGGCGCAGCGCTCGAGCACGCGCTGGAGAGCTGCGCCGCCGTCGCCGAGAGCGAAGGCATCTCCGTCGCCGCCGTCGCCGACCCGACGCTTGCTCCGCTCCCGGCCGACGCGCTGTTCACCGTGATGTCCAACGCGCTGAAGAACGCCATCGAGTCGATCCAGGCCCGCCGAGCGCGCGACGGCGACCCGCACGGCCTCGACCGCGTCGAACTCCGCCTTGAGCGCGACGACGACGACGTCGTGCTCCGCGTCACCGACTCCGGCGCGGGGATCGACCGCGCGCTGCTCGGGCCGGGTGGCGGGTTCCGCTTCGGCGTGACGACCAAGCCCGACGGGCACGGCATCGGGCTGGGCTTGTGCCACCAGATCGCCCAGTCGCTCGGCGGCCGGCTGTGGCTGCGCAACCAAACCCCACGTGGCGCGGTGCTCACGCTGCGCTTCCCGGCGTCGGCGCTGCGCGGCTGACGCACCGCGCTGTGCCCCGTTCCGTCCAACGTCTTCGCCATGCCCCGCATCCTCATCGTCGACGACGACCCGATCGTGGCCACGTCCCTCGCCGAGTTGCTCGGCGACGACGGGCACGACTGCGTCACCGCGCACGATGGGCAGGAAGCGCTCGACGTCTTGGCCGACGCGCAA
Organism: Phycisphaera sp.; assembly: GCA_028285385.1. GTDB lineage: Bacteria > Planctomycetota > Phycisphaerae > Phycisphaerales > Phycisphaeraceae > CAZIXN01. Next base: position 25,300 of record JANQPR010000022.1, on the reverse strand, counting down.
CGCCGGGTCGAGCTCCTTATCACCGACATGGACATGCCGCGCGTCGACGGCCGGGCGTTGCTGAAGCGCCTCCGCGACGAACACCCGGGCGTCGTACCGTTGGTGTTGACCGGCTTCGGCAAGATCGAGGACGCCGTCGAGTCGGTGAAGCTCGGCGCGGCCGATTACCTGACCAAGCCGGTGTTGGACGACGAGTTGAAGCTCGCGGTCAGCCGGGCGGCGCAGACGCAGGCGCTGCTGGCGGAGAACCAGAGCCTGCGCGACCAAATCGACGAACGCTTCGGCGTGGGCAGCATGATCGGGGCCGACTACCGTATGCAGCGGGCGTTCGACGTGATCGAGTCGGTCGCCGATTCCCCGACGACCATCCTGATCACCGGCGAAGAAGGCACGGGCAAGACTTTGGCGGCGCACGCGGTGCATCAGTTGAGTGCGCGTCGGGCCGGGCCGTATGTGTCGGTGTTGCTCGAGGGCAAGCCCGAGTCGTTGCAGTACCGTGAGCTTTTTGGGCAAGCTGCGCCGGCGCCCGCTGACGCTTCGCGATCACGACCACGGGACACGCCGGGTCGGCTGCACGAGGCGCAGGACGGCACGCTGGTGGTCCGTGGGATCGAGCACGCCGGGCCGACGGTTCAGGAGCAGCTGCTGCGCGTGTTGCAGGAGCGCCGGTTGGACCGCAACGACAGTAGCGCGCCCCGTGCGACCAATGCACGGCTGGTGTTCACGGCCGGCCGGGGACTCGCACCACGGGTCGAGTCGGGGGTGTTCCGTCGGGACCTGTACTACCGCATCAACGTCGTGCCGATCGCGTTGCCGGCGTTGCGTGATCGACCGGGTGACGTGGAACTGCTGGCCGAGCACTTTGTTGAGCAGCACGGTCGCCGGCTGCAGCGCGTCCGTCGGCTCAGCCCCGAAACCGTCGAAGCCTTGTCGCGGCACGACTGGCCGGGCAACGTGCGCGAGTTGGAGGCCGCGATGGAACGGGCCGTGCTGCTGTCGCCGGACCGCGTGATCACCCCCGCCGATCTGCCCGCGGAGGTGCTCGGGGAGGCGCGCGTTGCGGCGGCAACAAAGGGCGTAGCGCACGACGCCGGGTGGGTCCACGTCCCCGCGCTCGCCGACGGCTGGACCCCGACGCCGCTGCACGACGCCGTCGCTGAGCCCGAACGTCAGATCCTGCTCGCTGCGCTCGAGGCGAACGACTGGAACCGCAGCGAGACCGCCCGGCAACTCGGCGTCGACCGCACCACCCTGTACAAGAAGATCAAGAAGCACCGGCTGGACGAGCCGGGTTGAGGCGCGACGGGTGCCACAATCAGGTCACGCGGATTCCCCGTCGACCAGCTCCCGCGCCACCTTCCACACGTCGCCGGCGCCCATGGTGACGACCAGGTCACCGGGTTTCGCGATCGCGGCGAGGTGGTCGGCGATGGCGTCGAGCGGGTGCACGTGCATCGCGTTGACGCCGGTGTCGCGCAGGCGTTCGACCAGCGTCGCCGACGTGACGCTCGTGCGCTCCGCCTCGCTGTCGCGGACGAAGTAGATCTCCGGCACGATGACGACGTCGGCCGCGTGAAAGCTCACCGCGAACTGGTCGAGCAGGTGCCGGGTGCGCGAGTGCTGGTGCGGCTGGAACACGCAGACGAGGCGCGTCGGGTTGGCGTGTTGACGGAGCGCCCGCAGCGTGGTGTCGACCTCGGTGGGGTGGTGCCCGTAGTCGTCGACCACGTCGATGTGGCCACCGTCGACCGCGCGGCGCCCGACACGCTGCATGCGCCGGTCCAGACCCGTGAACGACGCGAGCGCGTCGGCCAGCGCGTCCCACGCCGCGCCGCTGCGGTGCGCGAGCACGGCGGCCACGGCGCTGTTGTACGCCATGTGTTCCCCGGGCAGTGGCGGGGCCCAGCGACAGACGGTCTGGCCCTGTCGGCGTAGCTCCACGGTCCGGGCCGTGCTCCCGTTGTCGGGGGTGTGATCGATCAGTCTCACCTGCCAGTCGGCCTGCGGCGCGAAGCCGATCGTCTCGACCTCGCACCTGAGCCCGGCGGTGACCGCGACGCGGTGCGGCGACTCGTGTTGGACGAGCAGATACCCGCCGGCATCCTTGCTCGGGAGTTGGTGCGCGAACGTCGCGAAGCTCTCGACGATCGCGTCAATGCCGTCGTAGATGTCGAGGTGGTCGGCCTCGAGGTTGAGGATCACGCCGTGCGTCGGCGACAGCGCGTGGAACGACCGGTCGTACTCGCAGGCCTCGGCGACCAGCAGCGGCGAGCCGCCCGTGCGGAACCCCCCGCCGATCTGGGCGCAGTGCGCGCCGACGATCACCGACGGGTCGAGCCCGCACCGGATCATGGCGTGCGCGAGCATCGACGTCGTCGAGCTCTTGCCGTGTGTCCCCGCGACGGCGACGCCGAGCGCGCCGGGCAACGCCATGAGTCGGCCGAGCATCCCGGCGTACTTCACGACGTCGACGCCGCGCCGCGTGGCCTCCACGACTTCGGGGTGGTCGTAGGGGATGGCGGCCGAGATCACGACGGTGTCCGTGCCGTCGGGGATCACACCGGCGGTCTGGTCGAGCGACACGCCGAAGCCGTCGCGGACGAGCGCGTCGACGGTGGGCCCGCCGCCGCGGTCGCTGCCGGTGACGCGGGCGCCGCGGTCTCGGCAGAGCCGCGCGAGCCCGGACATCCCGCTGCCGCCGATCCCGACGAAGTGGAGCCGTTGGCCGGCCATGGCGTCCGGGGTCGTCATCCAAGCATGCTACGACACCGGTTTCGCCGGCCCAGAACCCGCCCCCATCGCCTCCACGGGGCGCCCCAGGATAATCCCCAGTGCTGCCGGCTTCCTGAGATTGGGTAAGGTTGTTTGGTTCCTGATTCACCATCGAAGGAGAGAGACGCATGCCCATTTACCCTTGGCCGCGGCTCCGCGCCGGCATCCGGCTCGCGGTCGGCGTGTCCGCCTTGGTTGTCGCGCCGTCCGCCGCGGCGTTCATCGCCCACGAGACCGTCGACTTCCGCGTCGACCCGACCACCATCGACGACGACAACGACGGGTTCATCACCGGCACCGAGTTCAGCCCCGTCGGCAGCGACGGCACCGTGTTCACGCTCACGCCGACCAACAACCTCGTCGGCGGCAACCGCTTTTTGCTCGACGCGACCGACGGCCTGCTGTTCGGCGGCGGCGGCGGGAGCACGCTGTCCTTTGACTTCTCGACCGATCGCGACATCGTGCTCGACGGCTACGTGCTCGCGTCCAGCGGCTTCATCCTCGGCAACCCGATCTTCGACATCCGTGAGGGCGCGGACGTCCTCTCCGCCGGCAACGACGCCATGCCCAACGGCCTGACGAGCCCGTTCAACAGCGCCCCGATCGCGATCAACGCCGGCACGACCTATAGCTTCGTGGCTAACAACACCGGCGCCGCGATCCTGTCCTTCATGCAGGAGTGGCACTACACGCCCGAGCCGGCGTCGGCCACGGCCGCGGCGCTGGGGCTGCTTGTGCTCGCCCGGCGCCGGCGTTGCTGAGCGACTTGCGCACGAAACCGGATGCATACACCCGGCCGAGTCGGCCGGGTTTTTCATTGGAGCCGCGGTTTTCTGCGCACAACGTTGCATGTCCGCCCCTCGGGTAGAGCCGGTGCCCCCGCGGGGAGCGCGGCGGGTGGGGCGACGCCTCGCCGGACGGATGCGACGTGCCCGGGCCTGCGTTTCGTGGTCTTGCGACCGTCGGCCGATTCAACGACCCGAGCGGCGTGAAGAACAGCCGTGTCCCTCGTTGTCTCCGCCGCGAATGACTCACCGCGTTGCCCGCCGGGTGCCTCCGCCGTTCCGCGAAGTGATCCCGAAGAGTCCCGTCCGAACGCGGGGGCCGGCGCCAACGGGCGCTCAGGCTCTTTCTTTGACAAGTGAAGCAGGGGCGTGATTGTCCCAACTTTTGAGTCTCTTGCGATTCTCGTCGCCGGCGTCGCCGACCCGATACCATCCGGCCATGCCAGACGCCGCCGTTTCGCCGACGACCCCCGACGCGCCGCCGACGCCCGATAAGCCGGGCGCGATCGGCAGCTTCTGTCTGGTGTTGCACGGGCACCTGCCGTACGTCCTGCGGCACGGGACCTGGCCGCACGGCGAGGACTGGCTGTACGAGGCCGCCGCCGAGACGTACCTGCCGATCCTGGCGATGCTCGACGAGTGCGTGTTCTTCAACGCGGTGCCCCGGCTGACGATGGGCCTGACGCCGGTGCTGCTCGAGCAGCTCGACCACGAGCACTTCAAGAAAGGCTTCGAGCACTACCTGAACGACCGCGCGGCAAAGGCAAGGGCGGACCAGAAGGAGTTCGACGAGCTGGGCAACGGGCACATGAAGTACCTGGCCGAGCGGTGGGAGAAGATGTTCACCGGGCTGGCCGCGCAGTTCAGCGACATCGGCCGAGACATCCCCGGCAAGTTTGCCGAGCACGCGCGGGCCGGACGGGTCGAGCTGCTGACCAGCAACGCGACGCACGCCTACATGCCGCTGATGCTGGAGGACTCGAGCATCCGGGCGCAGATCCGCGCGGGGGTGGCCAGCAGCGAGCGCATCCTCGGGTTCAAGCCCGGCGGGATGTGGTTCCCCGAGTGCGCGTACCGGCCGAGTGGGATGTGGAGCGCGCCGATCCAGTGGGGCCACCCGCACAACCGCTGCGGCCTGGAACACCTCGCCGCGGACGAAGGCATTCATCACTTCTTCGTCGAGTCGCACCTGGTCGCCGAGAGCAAGAGCGAGCAGGTCTTCAACGACGGCATGTGGCAGAAGGTGAGCTGGGACGAGGCGGCGAAGTACCCGCACCGCGGGTGGCGTAGCGTCAACGAGGCGCACGGCGTCAACTCCGACGGCACGGGGCTCGCGCGGTTGTGGGCCCTGGCCAGAGACCAGGCCGCGTGCGAACAGGTCTGGTCCGGCGCGATCGGCTACCCCGCGTCGGGCGAGTACCTCGAGTTCCACAAGCAGTGGGGCCCCCGCCGCGGGCTGCGGTACTGGAAGATCACCGGACCGAAGACCGACCTGGGCGACAAGCACCTGTACTACCCGCAGGACGTCGACGCGAAGATGCACGAGCACGTCTCGCACTTCTGCTCGGTCGTGAAGCAGAGGTTGCACCACCACAAGAACCTGACGGGGCGGGCGGGCGTCGTGGTCGCGACGTTCGACGCCGAGTTGTTCGGGCACTGGTGGCACGAGGGCGTGCGGTTCATCCGCGACGTGATGCTGTCGTTCAACAGCGACCCGGAGGTGAAGCTGCAGACGAGCATGGAGTACCTGCACGAGGTGTTCGTCGACAAGGTCGTCACGCTGCCCGAAGGGTCATGGGGCGAGGAGGGCGACCACCGCGTCTGGACCAACGACCAGGTCAACTGGATGTGGGAGATCATGTACCGCTGCGAGGGCACGTTCGGCCGACTCACCGGCGAACTGGATTGGGAGTCCGACGCGCAAGTCAAGGAGCTTCTGGAGAAAGCGGGGCGTGAGTTGTTACTGCTTCAGGCGAGCGACTGGCCGTTCGTGATCCGACGGGGTCAGGCGGTGGACTACGGGATCAAGCGGTTCATGCAACACGTCTCGCGGTTCGAGGTGTTGACCGACTTGGCCGAGAAGGTCGCGGCGGACTCGGAGTACCTCGGCGACTTAACGGAGGTCGAGAAGCACGAGATCGCCGACGCCGACCTGCACGACGTGATCTTCCCGGAGATCGATCTGAGCTGGTGGAGCGTGTGACGCGGGGCGGTTAAGGCCGGGACAACCCCAAGCGCGCAAGCCTTTCTGTAACACCTTGTTACAGCAAAGGTGTCGCACACCTGCGGTAAAGGTCGCTATCTTCATGGCAGATGAAGGCCTTGCTCGCCACGTCGAACCCGCACAAGCTGGACGAGATCCAGGCGGTCATCCCCGACGGCACGCTGGACCTGGTGACGCTGGACTGGCTGACGCGGGAGTACCAGGATTCTTTCGTCGAGCCCGAAGAGAACGCCAACACGTTCGAGGGCAACGCGATGATCAAGGCGCGGTCGTACGCGAAGCAGTCGGGCTGGGTGACGGTCGCGGACGATTCCGGTTTGGTGGTGGACGCGTTGTACTTCGAGCCGGGCGTGCGGTCGGCGCGTTACGCCGGCGTGAAGGGCCCGCGCGAAGAGGTCGACCTGGCGAACAACCGCAAGCTGCTGGAAAAGCTCGACGGCGTGCCGATCAAGCAGCGCACCGCGCGGTTCGTGTGCATCATGACCGTCGCCTGGCCGGAAGGGCACGAGCGCTACGAGCGACCGCTCTGGGCGCGGGGCGAAGTGAACGGCCGGATCCTGCTGCCCGAAGAGGCGGACGACCGGATGCATCCGGAGCAGGGCCGGGGCGATCAGGGCTTCGGCTACGACCCCCTGTTCGTGCTGCCGGCCGACCACCCCGACTTCCCCGGCACGACGGCGGCGGAGCTCACCCCGGACCAGAAGAACGCGATCAGCCACCGCGGCCAGGCCGCGCGGAAGCTCGTGCAGATGCTCACCGAGGAAGGCCTGATCGAAGACGTCCCGACGGGTTGAGGTCGGTCTCGTTCGTGCCTAGCCGATCGCGCGTTGACGCGGGCGCGGCCTTGATACGCTGCGGGGATGTTCAGCGATCCGAAGCGATGGGCGCGGCTCGTCTTGAGCCTCGTGGCTGTGGCGGCGACGATCAGAACAGGGGCCGTCCACGCGGCCGGCGACGAACCCGCGGTGGCGACCCTTGAGCCGGCCGCCGCCCCGGCGTTGCCGTTGACGTCGGCGGTGGTCTACGAGATCAACCTCCGGGCGTTCAGCGACACGGGCGACCTGCCGGGCGCGACGGCCCGGCTGGATCAGCTCGAGGCGCTCGGCGTCAACGTCGTCTGGCTGATGCCGATCCACCCGGTGGGGCAGGAGCGCAGCGTCGGCGACCTCGGGTCGCCGTATAGCGTCCGGGACTACACCGCGGTCAACCCCGAGTTCGGCACGGCCGACGACCTCGACGCGTTCGTCGCCGCGGCGCACCGGCGCGGCATCCGCGTGATCCTCGACTGGGTTGCGAACCACACCGCCTGGGACCACGCCTGGACCCAGAACGACGGCTGGCACACGCGCGGCAACGACGGCGAGATTGTCCACCCCGAGGGCACGAACTGGCTCGACGTCGCCGACTTGGATTTCGAGTCGGATGCGATGCGTGCCGCGATGATCGCGGCGATGGCGTTCTGGGTGAGGGAGCACAGTATCGACGGGTTCCGTTGTGACTTCGCCGACGGCGTGCCGGCTGATTTCTGGACCGACGCGATCTCGACGCTCGAAGCCGTCGCCGGCCGGGAGCTGTTCATGCTTGCCGAGGGCGGGAAGCCCGAGCTGTACGACGCGGGTTTCGACCTCACCTACGGCTGGGGGTTCTACCACCGGCTCAAGCAGGTTTATGCCGGCGAAGCGCCCGCCGTGAGTTTGGCCGACGAGCACGAACGCGAGTATCGCGAAGCACCCGCGGGCAAGCACCTCCTGCGGTTCACGACCAACCACGACGAGACGGCCTGGGACGACACACCGGTCGCGCTCTTCGGCGGCGAGGACGGCGCGTTCGGGGCGTTCGTGTTGGCGGCGACCTACGGCGGGGTTCCGCTGATCTACAACGGGCAGGAGATCGGCTGGGCCGACAAGACCGCGTTCTTCGACCGTGACCCGATCGACTGGGATCACCCCAACACGTCGGCCGAGCGCTATGCAAGGCTCCTCGAAGCGAAGGCCGACAACCCGGCCTTGCGAGACGGAACGACGGAAGACTTCAGCAGCCGTGACATCACGGCTTTCTTGCGTGAGCACGGAGACGACGCGGTGTTGGTCTTGGTGAATACGCGGGACCGAGAGGTTTCGTTTCGGCTGCCGGTGGACCTTCGCGGCCGACGCGGCACCGATGTGTTGAGCGGGCGAGTCACGACGTTCGGGGCGTCCCTTGACTTGAAGGCTCACGCGAGCTTCGTGTGGGTGCTCGACCAGCCGTGAGTAGGCGGTGAGTGTTGCCGGTTAGCGCTCACGCGGCGGCGACCGGGGACGGGCCCGTTAGGCGGGGACCGATGACCGGCAGCTCACCGCGTCGGGCGAAGAGGACGAACGAGGAGAGGGCGGCGACCAGCAGCGCCATCCCGAAGAGCAAGCCGCCGTCGTCGGCGACCTCGACGCCGATGACGAACAGGTGCGTCGCGATGGCGCCGCCGATGATTAGCAGCGACAACACCGCGCCGCCGGCGTTCAGCCAGCGCAGGCCTTTTCCGAGTTTCGACGACAGCCACACGGCCGGCGCCAGCAGCATCAGCGACGCCGTGAGTTCGCCGAGCGCCGCGAGCGTCGCGACGGGTCGGCCGCCCAGGTCGCCGAAGATGACCTGTGTCTCTGGTGCGTAGGTCAGCTTGAAGAACATCGTCTGCAGATAGACCGCCGCGACGACGAGCTGCGCAATCCAGGTGAAGACGTACAAAGCCTTCGAGTTGCCGGCGGTCAGACGCGTCATGGTGGGCTCCCTTGCGAGTGGCTGTCGGACTCGAAGGGGCCAACGGCGGACGCCGTGGGGCTATTCCGTTGATCGCAAAACGCGGGTCAATCGTCGGCGACGGGGCTGTCGAAGGCGATGCCCATCTGCTCGAGCAGCGTGCCCTGGGTGCGGTAGAGCTCGCTGATCGCGGTCATGTAGCCGGTGAGGGCGGAGATCTCCTGCGTCTCGGCGTCGGCGAGGCGTTGCTGGGCCGAGAGCTTGAGGTCGAGCAGGAACTCGGGCGTGAGCGCGACGCCGGCGTCTTCCTGGGCCTGGATGGCGCGGAGGTTGTCGGCCGCGGCGCGTCGAGCCGCCTGCGCCGCGCCGATCAGTTCGAACTGCGTCACGATGTCGCGCAGCGCGTCCTTCACTTCCAGCACCGCGTCCTGCGCGAGGCGTTGGTAGTCGAGCAGCGACTGCTGGCGTTCGAGCGTGCGTTGCGTGAACAGCGCCTCAGCCGAGCGGTTGCCCAGCGGGTAAAGGAAGTCGAGCCCGAGCACGTAGTCGATGTAGTCGCCGTCGTTGAGCTGGTCGTAAGCCCCGGCCCCGTCGTCGCCGTCGATGCCGTTGAGCCCGACCGACGCGACCAGGTCCAGCACGGGCAGCTTCGCGTTGTCGGCGACACGTTGGCGGATCAGCGTGTCGTCGATGCGGAACACGGCGGACCGCAGCTCGGGCCGGTTGTCCAGGGCGGTCGTCACCGCGTCGAGCAGCGAGAACGAGATCGGCTCGGCCAGGGGCTCGTCGGCGGCGACGATCAGCGACTCGTCGGCCAACGGCAGCTCGGGGGCGTTCATCAACCGTTTGAGCGCATCGGACGCGGCGCGCCACTGCTGCCGGGCGCGGATGACGTCGGCCCGGCGCAGCTCGACGAAGCTGTTCGCCTCGGTGAAGCGGACCTTGGAGACGTCGAACTCGAGCCGGTCCTGGATGCGGTCGCGGTCGTCGACGGTGCGCTCGAGCAGCTTGGTCTGGATCAGCAGCTGCTGCCGCGCGAAGAGCAGGTTCCAGTACGCCTGCACGACGGAGTCGACGAGGTTGATCGTGCTGCCGCGGAAGTCTTCGACGGCGGCGGCCTCGGCGTTTTCGGCGAGCTGGATCTGCGCGGTGGCCACGTCGCGGCCGAAGTTGCGGAGCAGCGGCTGTTGCAGCGTGAGCAGCACGTCCGCGTCGTAGAACGGCGCGACCCCGGTGACGGAGGGTTGGTCGTTGGTCCGCGCGAGCGTGGTCTCGAGTTGGACGGTGCCGCCGGTGGCCTTGAGCGCCTTTCGGATGCCGGTGTTGAGCGTGAGGACTTCGGACTGCCGGTCGCCGGAGAGCCCGGGGACGAACCCGCCGGCGAGCCCGGGGGTGTCGAGGTCGTTGTAGCTGACGCCGGCGAAGACCTCGGCGTCGAAGACGGCGTCGGCCTGGACGAGCTGCTGCTCGGAGATCGCGGGCGTCAGCCGTGCGGTGGCGAGGTCGAGGTTGTGCTGCACCGCCAACTCGACCGCGCGCGGCAACGAGAGTTCGACGGTGCCGACGGTCGGCTGGCCCTCGAGGTCTTCGCCGAGGAACACGGGCGTGCCTTCGTACGCGGCCATACCCGACATCGTGTCGAGCTCGTCCCGTTGTTCTTGGGTGAGCCCGGCTTCGACGTCGCTGGGCGCGCGTTCCAACTCGACCACCCCGCCGTCCGCGAGGTGCTCGAGGAAGTCCCGGTGAGACTGGAGCACGGCCTGGCGGACCGCGTCGTCCTTTTCTCGCGCCAGCGGCGACTCGCAGCCGGTGGGCAGCACTACCGCCGCGGCGAGCAGCGACGCCGACGAGAAACGCAGGAGACGCCGGCCACGGCACACCGCCCCCGGAACGCTGGTGGATGGGCTTTGCATCCGTGGATCGTCCGCGTTGGGCGCGTCAGCGTCAAGGCGACCGCGACACGACGGATCGCTCGAACGCCTGTCTCACCCGCCGCCCGCCGTACGATGCGGCCTGCATGCCCCGGTTCAAGGACAACGCGGTCTGCCTCCGGCACGTCGAGTTCTCGGAAACCAGCCAAGTCGTCGTGCTGCTGACCGAACGGCACGGCAAGGTCCGCGGCCTGGCCAAAGGGGCACGGCGGCTGTCGCCGTCGTCGATGCAGCGGTTTTCCGGCGGGGTCGAGCTGCTGACGCTCGGGCAGGTCGTCGCCACCACCAAACGCACCGCCGAGCTCGCGACGATCACCGAGTGGGACCTCCAGGACGATCTGCATCACTTTCGGGACGATCTGGGAGCGCAGCGGTTGGGGCTCTACGCGGCGGACGTGACCCACGCGATGCTGGCCGATCTCGACCCGCACCCGGCGGTGTTCGCGGCGTTGGTGGGGTTCCTGTCGGGTTTGGCGGACCTCGCTCAACCGCAAGCGGGGTTGTTGGGGTTTCAGTGGGCGTTGCTGGACGACGCGGGGTATCGGCCGGTGCTGGACCGTGATGTGCATACCGACGCGGCGTTGCCGAAGGCGGAGGCGTACACCTTCGACGCACAGGCCGGGGGTTTCACGGCAGACAACGGCCAGCCCGCGTGGCGCGTCCGTCACGCCACGCTGCAGGCGTTGCGTCAAGCAGAACCGAACGGCAAGACGCTCGACGTGGCCGAAGCGGACGCACGGCGCGCGAACCGGTTGTTGTGCAGCTACCTGCGGGAGTTGTTGGGGCGGGAGCTGCCGACAATGGGCGTGGTGCTGGGGTGAGCGTCGAGCCGCCGGGCCTGCGGGAGGACGACCACGGTGGTGCCGACGGGTCGCGCGCGGCGCTGCGTTGCGTGGAGTGCGGGTACCGGCTGCGGGGGACGACGGGCGACGCGTGCCCGGAGTGCGGTTTTTCGGTGGCGGCGTCACGCCGCGAGTACGACCGCCTGCACTTTGGTCTCGAGGAACGCCCGTTGTGGTTTGCGCCGCGGTTCCGGGCGATCAACCTCGTGATGATCTTGTTGCCGTCTGCGGTGGCGGTCGCGGTGTTTCTCGCGCTACGGTTGACGGGGTTCGGCCCGGTCGCGCAGACGGCGGCGGTGCTGTCGGTGTTGGCGGTGGTGTTCTCGCCGATCCTGGCGTTGCTCACGATGCCGTGGCGGGGGGTGTACGAGGACGGGGCGCAACACGGCCTGGCGTGGCGGCTGGGGTTGCTGGCGGTGCAGTGGGCGCTGCTGTTGTGGGCCGCCGCATGGGTCGTGTGGGGCAGTTGAGTCGAAGAAAACAAGGGCTGGCGATTACGATGCCCGTATGCGGGTGCTCGCGGTTGAGCCTTATTTCGGCGGGAGCCACCGGTCGTTCCTCGAAGGGTGGGCGTCGCGGTCGCGGCACACGTTCGTGTTTCGCACGCTGGCGGGTCACCACTGGAAGTGGCGGATGCGGCTGGGCGCGGTCGAGTTGGCGGAAGGCCTGAAGGACGCCGTGAAGGACAGCGGCGGCGTCGATTCGTTCGACGTCGTGTGGTGTTCGTCGATGCTGGACGTGGCGCTGTGGCGGGGCGTGGTGGACCGGGCGGTGGGCCGGCTGCCGCACGTCGTGTACTACCACGAGAACCAGTTCGCGTACCCGACGGCGCCGGAGAAAGAAGCCGACGTGCGTGACCTGCACTTTGGGCTGACGAACCTGACGTCGGCTTGGGCGGCGCTCGAGTCGGGCCGGCCGTGGCGGAAGGGGATGGCGGCGCGGCTGTGGTGGAACTCGGCGTACAACCGGGACACGTTCGTGGGCGGGGCGGGGGACCTGCTGGGCAAGTCGCCGGCGAAGCACCACGGCGTGATGCAGCGCTGGCTGCCGCGCATCAACGCGGCGTGTGCGGTCGAGCCGCCGGGGATCACGCTGGTCGATGCGCCGCGCAAGAAACAGATCGGCGAGCCGATGCGGATCGCGTGGGCGGCGCGGTGGGAGCACGACAAGCAGCCGGAGGCGTTCTTCCGGGCGATGCACGCGTTGGAGGGGCGCGGCGTGGACTTCCGGCTGAGCGTGATGGGCGAGCGGTTCAACCTGGTGCCGGGCGTGTTCGAGCAGGCGGAGGAGCACTTCGCGGCGCGGATCGACCGTTGGGGCTACGTGCCGGACCGGAAGGACTACGAGCGGGCGCTCGCGGAGGCGGACGTGTTCGTGTCGACGGCGGCACACGAGTTCTTTGGGTTGGCGGCGGTGGAGGCGGCGTCGGCGGGGTGCTCGGTGGTGCTCCCGCGCCGGCTGGCGTACCCGGAGGTGTTCGGCGAGGCGGCGCTGTACTACGACGACGAAGAAACGCTCGTCGAGACCCTCGCCGATCTGGCCCACACCCGGCGGCCGCGTCACGCCGGGGTGCGCGCCAAGCGGTACGGCTGGGACACCCGCGCGAAGCAGCTCGACGCGGCGCTCGAGGCGGCGGGCAAGGGCTGACCCCGGTTGGTCGGGTGTGGGTTCGTTTGGCCCGTGTGGAGCCCGGGGGTTGGTGCGGGTTGTGTCGGCGGCGTTGTGATGCGCCCCGTGCCGAGCCCGAAAGCCCGGCTCCCAGCCGACCGATGAGCGGGTTATGCGGACAGATGTCACCGATCGTGCGCGCCGCGCTTCGGCCTTGAGCCCGTTCGAACGGCTCCGCCGGGACACGACGCCCTTGGACCGCAAGGTCACGTCGGCGGTGTGTGTCGCGCTGCTGGCGGGGGTGTGCATCGGCGCCGCGGAGGGCGCGTTCGGTTTCCGGCTGTGGCCCGCGGTGGCGTTGACGGCGGCCACGGCGGCGCTGCTGACCAAGGGGGCCCAGGCGTGGATCGCCGACCCGTGGCACCGGCTGCGTCGGCTGCTGCCGGGCGTGGCGCGCGAGCACGACCGTCGGCCGTTGTCGCACCTGCCCACGCACCGCGAGGACGAGGTCGGCGAGATCGCCGGCCTGATCCGCGACATCTCGGGCGAACGCATCAGCCACCGGCACGAGTCGCGTCAACTCCGCCGCACGCTGGACCAGCGCGTGCAGGACGCGACCAAGCGGGCAACCAGCGAGTTGAAGCACAAGGCCCACCGCGACCCGCTCACCGGCGCGGGCAACCGGCGGTACCTCGACGAACAGCTGCCGGTGTTGGTCGACGCGTCGCGGGCGTCGGACACCGAGCTCGTCGCGGTGATGATCGACATGGACTACTTCAAGCAGGTCAACGACCAGCTCGGGCACGCCGCGGGCGACGACCTGCTCGCGCTGTTGACCGACCTGCTCACCGCGTCGATCCGGGACGACGACCTCGTCGTCCGGCTCGGCGGGGACGAGTTCCTCGTGCTCCAGCCCGGAGGGAACGTCGACATCGCCCAGGCCTTCGCGCACCGGGTGCGTCGCCTGTATCTGCAGCAGACCCGGCAGGTCGCCGCGGCGCTCGACGACGACATGACGCCCACGCTCTCGGTCGGCGTCGCGGGGCTGCACGCCGACGGGCTGTACACGGGCACGGCGCTGCTCAACAAGGCCGACGAACGCGTCTATCAGGCCAAGCGCGCCGGGCGCGGCCGGACGGCCACGCCACTCGGCTTGTCGCAGGCGGCGTGAACCGGCTCGCGGGTTTTCCGCATTTCTCCGGTGAACCACGGTCCACGCGTTGACGCGGCGCGATCCGCGGATATCTTCTTCCGCCCGGCGTAATCAAGACCCCCTACGCCGACCGGAGGCTTTATGCGTTGCTGGACCACAAGCACCTCATCGTTCGGGCCGAGACGCTGCTGACCCCCTCCTCCGTGCCGGCCACCATCGCGTGGTTCAAGCAGTTGGTGAGCAAGATCGGCATGAAGCTCGTCGACCTGCCCAACAACCCCAACTGCTTCTACATGGACACGCCCGGCAACCGCGGGCTGACCTGCGTCGGCATCATCGAGACCTCGCACATCGCGCTGCACTGCTGGGACGAAGACCAGCCCGGGCTGTTCCAGCTCGACGTGTACTCGTGCAAGGGCTTCGACCCGATGGCCGTCGTCGAGCACTTCCAGTGCTTCAAGCCGGTCAAGATCGAGCACAAGTTCCTCGACCGCGACACGCAGCTCGTCGAGCTGCCGACGACGATCGACGCGGAGTCGCAATGGCTGACGGTGAAGCGCAAGCCGTCGCTAGCCGTCGCATGAATCGGGCTGCGCGTACACGCCTGATCCGGCTCTGAACAAAGCCCGGGGGCGTCGATCCCCGAGCTTTCGTGTTTTCACACCCCGCCGAGTCGGCTTCGTTCGTCCTCGTCGTAGAGCACGCCCTGGTCCGAGGCGATCGCTTCGGCCGTTAGGTCGCGCGGGCTCGGTACCATCCGCACCGACTCGCCGTCGGGGTGGGCGAAGAGGTTGTTGAGGTCGCCGTCGACGAAGACGAGGTTGCCGTACTTCAGCCCGGACTTCTTCAACTCATAAGTGGTGATCGTTTCGGTCGAGCTGTCGTTACGGACCGTGCCGCCACGCCAGTCGCCCGAGCCCTCGTCGGTGAATACGCTGCTCGCGGTCGAGCCGGGCTGTCCAAAAGTGTCGCCGTTGCCCACGGCACGGTCGCCCATCACGATCGCCTGTGTGTTGACCGTCTCCTTCCACTCCGTGATGAGTTGATCGACGCCGACGTGCAGCGCGGTGTAAGAGACCTTGCTCAGGTCAAACCGGCCCTCGTCGCCTCCCGCACCGGCGACGAAGTACTGCTTCGTCGCGTCCGCCGGGTTGATGAAGTACTCCGACGACCCGGCCGGGATGAAGTCGCCCGTGAGCAGTTCGGCGAAGGCGTACTGCAGGAACCCGTCGCCGGTGTCGGGGTCGTTCATCTCGGAGATCGCCACGTCGTCCGGCGACGCCGCGTAACCCCGGATGTCGTTGGTCTGGCCAAAGACGCCGACGCCGTCGCTGCCGCTGCCTTCGATCACCGCGTCTGGGTTGTCCACCGTGATCGCCTGGCCGCGCGACGTGAGCCCCGGGAAGTACCCGTCGCCGCCGCCGGACTTGTTGCTCTGAGAGGACGTGAACATGCCCTGGTGGATGCCGCGCAGCTGCGTGTTGTTCTGCATCTGCCGGCTGCCCCCTCGACGCGACCTGCCGCACATCGGCAGCAGCAAAGCCACGATCAATGCCACCACGATAACGACCACAACGCCTTCGACGGCCGTAAACGCTTGATGGCCGACCTGTCCAACACGACCACTTCGTTCGCAAGAACCGCGCGAACCGCTTCGCCACATCTGAGAACAACGCATAAGACAACTCCTTGCTCGGACCGAGCCGGGGGAATCGTCCGGGGTTCCGAACGCTCGGGATGTCGGCTTGCGTTGGCGTGGCCAACTGGGGTGTCGTGGGCGGGTCTCGCGGACGCCGCCGACAGACGGATGGATGAAGGGCAATCAGGAATCACGACACGGCACGGCCGACGCGATCAGCGCAAAGCCTGGCTCACGGGCGACTGGCCCGGACCGATCAACGGGGCGGCTCGTCAAACCCCGCGACACCAAACGCAAAGGGCTCCGGATGGAAGGATTCAGAACGGCTACCGGATCGTAACGCGCGGCGCCGCGATCACCGAGAGAAATCGGTTCGTTCGGAGCAACGCCCGCCGCGCTCAATCCTCCGGCAGGGGCTCGACCGTCACCTTCAACGGCTTGGCCCGCTCGTCGGTCTCGCGGTCGGCGCCGCAGCCGCGGACCTGTTCGGCCTTCAGCTCGGCGGGCTCTTTCAGGCCGGTCCAGACGTGTGCCTTGCCCCGGCGGTGAGCGACCAGCATGAGGCGGATGCACCGATTGGTGTCGTAGCCGAAGACTTTCATCAGGACCAGCGCGACGAACTCCATGCTGTTGAACGGGTCGTTGTGCAGGACGACGGCGTAGCGCGGCGGTTTGTCCGGCTTGTGCCGGTCATCCGGATTGGGGCGCCCCTCCTCGGTGCGCGGCGTGTCGACGGCGGCGGTGGATTCTTGCGACATGACGGCGGCCAGAACGAACGAAACCACTCCTTGTGACCCACATCTGATTGTACGCGGGCCCGAGAACATCCCGAACCGGGTCACGGGACCGAGCGTTTTGCCGATTTCTCGGGTTGTCCCGGCTTATCCAGCCCGCCCGATCCGTCGATACCCCCGCAGGCCCGATCGTTGCGCCGCCGGTGCGCGGGGTGCGGGCGTGGTGATTCGTCGGTGTTGAATCTCAAGCGGAGCGACGCATGCAGCTGGACACGATCCTGAAGACGGCGTTGGAGATGGACAGCTCCGACATCCACCTGATCGCGAACCACCCGCCGATGTGCCGGGTGCAGACAGTGATGACGCCGATGGACTTCCCGGAGATCACGCCGGAGGCGGCGCGGGCGATGCTCGAGCACATGGCCACGCCGGACCAGATCAAGACGTTCGACAAGATCAAGGACGCGGACTTCTCCTACGAGGTGAAGGACGCCGGCCGTTTCCGTGTGAACGCCCACAGCCAGAAGGGCGTGATCGGGATCGCGCTGCGTGCGATCAAGACCGAGGTCCCGCCGCTCAAGGGCCTGAACCTGCCCGAGGTGATCGGCCGGCTGACGTACCTGCCGCGCGGCCTGATCCTCGTCACGGGCGACACCGGCTCGGGTAAGACGACGACGCTGGCGGCGATGATCGACGCGATGAACAAGCGGTACCAGAAACACATCATCACGCTCGAAGACCCCGTCGAATACCTGCTTCAATCCGAGAAGTCCTGCATCGAGCAACGCGAGCTCGGCCAGGACACGCCGTCGTTCGCGTCGGGGCTGCGGCACGTGCTGCGTCAGGACCCGGACATCATCCTCGTCGGCGAAATGCGCGACCTGGAAACGACCGCCGCCGCCATTACCGCCGCGGAAACCGGCCACCTGGTCCTCTCGACCCTGCATACGGTGAACGCGTCGCACACGGTCGAGCGCATCATCGACATGTACCCGGCGGACCAGCAGAACCAGATCCGTTCCATGCTGGCCAACACGCTGCAGGCGGTGATCTCCCAGACGCTGTTCAAGCGGATCGACAAGCCGGGCATGGTGCCAGCCGCAGAGGTGATGCTCTGTACGCCGGCGGTACGGAACCTGATCCGCGAGGACCGCAGCTTCGAGATCCCCAACGTGATCGAGACGAACCGCGGGCTGGGCATGCAGACGCTCGACAACTCGATCGCCGAGCTCTACTTCAACGGCATGATCAGCCGGGAAGACGCGATCGCCCAGGCGGCGTACCCCGAGAAGCTGGAACGCCAGCTGGCGGCGTAAGACGTGGACGGAGTTGGTGCCGCTGCCTGATGAGCGGCGCGCGGTCCGGCGGACCGCGGCTGGTTCCCCGGAGTTTGACGAGAAGAGACGCTCGACATGCCGCAATACCGCTACCAGATGAAGACGCCCGGCGGCGAGCAGACCACCGGGACCCTCGCCGCCGAGAACGCCCTCGCCGCCGCGCAGCTGCTGCGCTCGCAGGGCAACACGGTGGTGTCGCTCACGCCCGTCGGCGGCAACGCCGCGGCGCTGGGCGAGAAGCTCAAGGCCCTGAACTACTCGTCGGGCCCGACGCCGCGCGACGTGCTGAACTTCACGACGCAGCTCGCGGTCATGGTCCGCGCCGGCATCTCGCTGCGGGCCGCGCTCGAGGGCATCGCCGAGCAGACCGAGAACGCCAAGTTCAAGCAGATCCTCTTCCAGATCAAGCAGGACGTCGAGTCCGGCAAGCCGTTCTCCGAGGCGCTCAACAAGCACCCGAAGCTGTTCGGCCCGCTTTACGTCAACATGATCCGGGCGTCCGAGATGTCCGGCCAGTTCAGCCACATGCTCGAACGCATCGCGGCGTACCTGACGCAGCAGATCGAGACCCGGCGGATGGTCATCGGCGCGATGATCTACCCGGTCGTGATCGCGGTCATGGCGGTCGGCGTGTCGATGTTCCTGCTCACGTTCGTGCTGCCGAAGTTCGCGGCGGTGTTCGAGGGCAAGGAGTCGGCGATGCCGGCCCCGACGATCATCCTGATGAACCTGTCGGCGTTCATGCAGGTCTGGTGGTGGGCCGTGCTGTTGGGCATGTTCCTCGTGGTGCTGATCCTGTTCTTCCTGACCAAGACGGAGAAGGGGTCGTACTACTGGGACCTGCTGAAGCTGCGCGTGCCGGTGTTCAGCAAGATGTTCAAGTCGCTGTACATCAGCCGGTCGCTGCACACGATGGGCGAGCTGGTGAACGCGGGCGTGCCGATGCTGGACACGCTGGCGATCACGGGCGAGATCTCGGGCAACCAGTTGTTCACGCGGCTGTGGAAGGGCGTCTACAACTCGGTAAAGCAGGGCAAGAAGATCACGGCCCCGCTGTACAAGGGCAACCTGCTCCCCAAGCCGGTCGTGCAGATGATCAGCGCCGGCGAGGAGTCCGGCAAGCTCGGCGAGGTCCTCGACGAGATCTCCGGGTTCTACGGGAAGCAGCTACGCGAGGCGATCAAGACGGCGACCAGCATGATCGAGCCGATCATGATCATCGTGATGGGCTCGATCGTCGGCTTCATCGCGATGGCGATCATCCTGCCGATCTTCAAGCTGTCGACGCTGGTGAGCTGAGTATCCGACGATCCGTGATTTGGCGATCGGCCCGGATCATCGAGTTTGCGGGTTGTGCCGGTTGTTTCGGCGATGCCGACTTCAGAGGGGGTCTGCGCTGGCCGATGAACCGCAAAGCGTTCGACCGGACCCGAGTTGTATTGGTGGATTGACACGCGATGCGCCAGAACAATCACCAGACCGCCAAGTCGCGAGGTCGCCACGCCCGGCGTCGCCGCGGCGGCTTCACGCTCATCGAGGCGTCGCTGACGACGGTGATTATCGGCACCGGCGTGCTCGCGATCGTCGGCGCCCAGCAGGCGTACCACATCAAGAACGACTACGCCGTGCGGTCTAACACCGGGCATCTGCTCGCCAACGAGATCCGCGAGCTGACGGTGAACCTGCCGCACCACGACCCCGTGACCGGCGACGCGAACCTGGGCCCCGAGGCCGGCGAGGCCGCGATCACGGATTTCGATGACCTCGACGACTTCGCGGGTACGGTGTCGGCCGGCGTCGGCTCGGGGATGACGATCAACCCACCGGTGAACGCCGTCGGCATCGCGCTGGCGGACATGGGCCGGTGGACCCAGGAGGTCACGGTGGGCAACGTCCAGCCCGGGCTGATCGACGTGTCGCAGGGCAACATGCAGGGCATCGGCACGACGGACGTGATGCGGGTCAACGTCCGCGTGTTCTACCGGGAGAACAACGGCAACCAGAGCGCCGTCGCGTCGCTCACGTGGATCGTCCCCGACTGATCGTCTGCGCAACACGGCTACACCCCCGCACACGAACGCGTGAGGCAGAAGGCAACGGCCTGGCCATGAATCACCGGAACCCCTTGACCCCCCTGAGCCATCCGTTCCGCCGGCGTCGCCCGGCGGCGCGGCAACGCGGCATCGCGGCGATCCTGGCGATGATGTTCCTGGTCATCTTCGGCTCCCTCGCCGCGGCGATGGCGATCGTCTCACAGGGCAACCTCCGCACCGCCGAGTCGCACCTCAAGATCAACCGCACGCTCGCCGCCGCCGAATCCGGCATGGCGCTGATGCAGTACCGGCTGGACCAAGTCCTCGTGGCCGACGGCCCGGACGCCGACACTAGGCCCGACATCACCACGACCGAGGGGCTCATCAGCGCCGACGTCGCGTTCCCGCTGTGGAACACGATCTCGACGGAGCTGCACACGCTCTTCGACGCCGACATTCACCAGTTGGCCGCGCCAACGCTGACGGCGTTCACCAACGCGTCGGGCAACGTGGTGAACGAACTGACCGTGGGGCCGATCCGCGTCGGGCCCGGTGAGCCCGACTTCATGGCCACGTTCACGCCGCACCCGATCCCCGGCGAGGACTACGACGACCCGTTGTACGACGAGCCGCCCTACGACGGGTCACAGCCCGAGACCGGGATCACCTGGGACGTCTCCGCCGCGGCCCCGCTCGACGAGCGGTTTGTGCGAATCCGGGTCACGGCCTACGACGACGGCGGCGGCGGCGACCGCGAAGTCAGCGCGACGGACGGCACGAACCAGTCGACCGGGGCGCAGGGCGACGTCGCGCACTCGCGGGTCTACCGCTCGGTGCAGATGGACTACCTGATCACCAAGCGGATCCCGTTCGCGATCCTGTCGCGCAGCCGGATCATGGTCGGGCGGAACGTCCTGATCGACGGGCCCATCGGCTCGCACTTCACCGAGGTCGGGCTGACCAACGGCCACCCGGTGCAGGTGCTGTCCGACTTCCGCGGGCTGGACTCGAACCTCGACACCGCGTTGGACGATTTCTACGACGTCGTGGCCTACGACGACATCAACGGCGACAACCGCCTGAACATCGCGTCGTCGACCGAGACCGCGGGCATCGTCGGCGACCCGGCGTTGCTGGACCTCGACGGCGACGGTTACATCAGCGACTTCGACTTCTTCCTCGATGCGTTCGACAGCGACGGCGACGGGCGCGTGAGCCGGATCGAGATCGGTTACACGACCGACCCGACCCGCGAGCAGCTGTTCGACTTGATCAACGCGATGTCGCCGAACCAGTACGGCGACAACCCCGACTACATCGACGCGGCCGACTTCTACGCCAAGATCCGCGGGGAGGTCTCGATCCTCGCGACCAAGAGCGACTGGGAAGCCGGCGCGGCCGGCGGCGCCTACCAGGACTACTTGCAGGGCCCGATCCTGCCGGACTACGGCGAGTCGCCGGTGACGTTCGATGACACGGCCGACGCAGACCTGTACGCCTTCGAGGCGGCGGACTTCAACATCGCCAGCTTCGCGAACACGGCGACCACGACGGTGGCCGACCAGGCGGTCGCGCCGGTGCAGAACGACATCGGCCAGCCCGCGGAGTACGAAGCGCCCAGCGCGTCGACGCGCGAGGCCGTGCCGTTCGGCTCCGACTACCCGTACGACTACTACGACCGCCCGGTGTACCGAAACATGGTGTTCGTGAACGCGAAGATCCCCAAGGGCACCAACGCGTTGTTCGAGAACTGCCGGTTCATCGGCGTGACCTACGTCGAGACCGAGCCGGTCAACACCGACACGAACTACAACTACGCCGGGATGCAGAACTCCGACGGCTCGTTCAAGCACCCCGACAAGGTCGTGACCATCGGCGGCGCGGACTACGGCGGCGACCCGAACGCCGTCGGCCCGACGCAGGCCCTGGGCACCAAGCTGGTCAGCAACAACGTGCGGTTCCACAACTGCACGTTCGAGGGCGCGATCGTCAGCGGCGACTGGTCGGGTGGCACGACCAGCAACCAGCCCGGCGAGTTCACGCACACCCGCAACAAGGTCGCCTTCACCGGCAACACCAACTTCAACATCGAGAACTCGACCAGCCTCAGCGACGCCGAGAAACAACTCTACGAGCGGTCGACGCTGCTGCTGCCGCACTTCTCGGTCGAGATGGGATCGTTCCAGGACGGCTACTCCAGCAGCGAGACCGTCGAGCTCTCGGGCATGATCGTGGCCGGCCTGATCGACATGCGGGGCCAGGTCGACATCAACGGTACCGTCGTCACCACCTTCGAGCCGCAGAGCAACACCGGCCCGGTCATCGGGAACACCAGCCCGCAGTTCAACACGACGCTCGGCTACTTCGACAACGCCGCGGGCGACCTCGAGGGCTCACTGCCGACCACCGGCCTGGGCAAGATCACGCTGCGGTACGACCCGACCATGGCGTTGCCCGACGACATCGACGGCCCGATCAGCGTCGTGTCGATCCCCGAGACGTTCCGCGAGGGAGGGCAGTGATGACCCGGCAAGCGGCTCAACCCCGTAACGCGCTTCGGCGCAGCGCCCGCCGTCGCGGCCTCTCGCTCGCCGAGATGCTCGTGTCGTTGGCGATCACGTCGTTGTTGTTGACGGCGACGGTCGTCGCGATCGACGCCAGCTTCCACGCCTACGCCGCCGCCGCCGAGTCCGCCTCGACCCAGGTCTCGACCCGCATGGTCGTGCACCGGTCGCTCAACCTCGTCCGCACCGGCACCGCGCAGGGCCCGCTCACACAGCTAGACCACGACACCTTCGGCGGCACCATGCCCGCGCCAACCATCAGTGGCAACGACATCACGTCCAGCTACATGATCCTGACGGACCAGGACGGCAACCGCATCACCCTTGAGTACCGCGCCGCCGACGACACGCTGTACTACACCACCGACCGCACCGGCACCGAGGTAACGCAGCCCCTGCTCGGGGGGGTCACGGCGTGCACGTTCCACCTCAAGCGCCGGCGCGACGCGTCGACCGACTTTATCTGGGTTCTGGAGCGCGGATCGATCGACATCACGGTCGAGCCGGACGTGGACGCCACGCTCGGCCTCGAGGCCGGCGCGGGTGAGCCGATCCGCGTGATCACGTCCACGGCCCCGCGTCGCTTGCGCTGACCACCAAATCAACTGAAGATGGCAACGAACACCGCAACCCACGTCCCTCGGCGTGGGTTGTTTTTGATGCGGCGGATCGTGCCCTGCGCCGCGCCACGCCCGGTGCGTTCCGTCTGTGACGGCTGGGTCCTCCGAAGAGAGTTGGAAAACCCGATAAGCCGGGTGGACACGGGGAGATTGAATCGTACGTTGAAAGGGTCCGAGAGACGCCCGGTTCACGGCCTGATCCAGCCGCGGGCGTCACACGTTTACGAGCTTGAGGCTTTGGAGCCCCACCATGGATCGCCGCTTCACCCTGACCGCCGCCGCCCTCGCCGCCGCCTGTTCGATGCCCGCCCTGGCGGACACCGCGAACCAGACGTGCGAGCCCATCACCCTGACCGGGACGCTTCGCGACTTCCGCCAGTCGCACCCGGACATGCAGTACCCGAACAAGTCGTTCGGGGTGAAGACCGGCTTGGTCTCCGAGTACCTCGACGCCGACGGCAAGCCGACCCTCGCCCAGGGCAGCGACCCGGCGCGTGGCATGATCTCCGGCCCCGAGAGCTTCGCCCAGTGGTTCCGTGACGTTCCCCACGTGAACGACCCCGTGGCCCACCCGATCGACCTCATGCCACACCCGGACAAGGAAGGCGTGTATTACTTTGCCAAGGAGAAGCAGCTCAGCGGAGATGACCGCTACTTTTTCCCGATGGACAACAAGGGGTTCAACGACCTCCAGTCCACCAGTATCGGCACGCACAACTACTACTTCACCTACGAGCTCCGCACCGAGTTCACCTACACGCACCCCGACGCCCGCGACTACGACCTCGAGTTCAAGTTTGTCGGCGACGACGACGTGTGGGTCTTCATCAACGGCCGGCTGGCGGTGGACATCGGCGGCGTGCACGGCCAGGCCAGCGGCGGCGTGAACGTCGACGACGCGGCCGCCGAGCTGGGCCTCGAACCCGGCGGGACGTACGAACTGGTGCTCTTCTTCGCCGAGCGGCACACGACCGAGTCGAACTTCCGCATCGAGACGACGCTGACGCTCTCGGAAGTCGCCCCGACCACCGTCACCGCGCTCTACGACTGATCCTCCAAGGGCGTGACAACGCCACCTGCCGACGCCGCGTCCGGCCAGACCCGCGAACAGGGTCGCCCGGACGCGGTGTCGCGTTGGGGCGTGGCCGGAGTTCTCGTTGACGTAGCGCGTTGGCGTGGCGTCAGCGCAGCAACTCGGTGTCGCGCTGATTGACCCGGCGTTGGATCGCGTCGCGCCAGGACTGCGGCCCGGTGCACCGGGCGATCTTCCGGCTCAGCCAGAACCCGAAGCCGTAACGCTCCCGCTGCATCTGGTCGCGCCGCAGCGCGTGGTCGATCCGCCAGAGGTTCTTCCGGAGCGCGGTCAGCTCGAGCTTCGGCAGCCCGCTTGGTTCGTAGCCGCGTGACGTGAGCAGGTCGCCGACAACGGCCTCGACTTGTTGCGCCTGGCGGTCGGTGAGTTTCCGTTTCCACTGATACGTCAGCTTCGGGTCGGGCGGCTCGTACGTGGTGCCGTGGTGGTAGGTGTGCATGGCCGGGTCGAAGTCGACACCGATCCATTCGCAGATGCCCCGCCAGTGCTTTTCGGGGTTCTCGACGACGTCCTCGAAGCGCACCTCGTAGCGTTGCGCGTCGGGGACCTGCGCGACGAGTCGGTTGTACTGCAGTTCGGCTTCCTTCCAGAGCTTGGCGCCGTGGTAGACGTTGCCGGACCAGCCCATGCCGATGGTGGAGCGGGCGACGTCGCGCGGGTCGCGCAGGACGTGCAGGTACTTCGCCTCGGGCCAGAGCCGGGGCAGCAGGTCGATGCGGTGGTGGATGGTGACGCCGACGTGCGGCTTGTCGGGGGCGACGCCGCGGCCCGAGTCCATGAACGAGCGGACCAGGTCGCGGTGCGAGAGCGATTCATCGATCGGGAAGGCGCGGATGTGGTACATCCGGTCGAGCGCGAGCATGCGGCGGTAGTCGGCGACGTCGGGGAAGGCGTCGCCGACCGCGCCGAGCGTCGCGTACTCCATCTCGCAGAAGAAGTTGAGCGCCGGGTGCGCGTCGAGCATCAGCCGGAGCATCGTGGTGCCCGCGCGCCACGGCCCGACCATGATGACCGGCGGGGTTTTGGCTTCGCCGACGGGGGCGCTGCCGGGCGCCGCGTCCGTGGCGTGGTCGGTGTCGGGGGGGTCGGTGGCGAGCACGGGGCGTCTCCGGTTGGCGCACGCGCATCGTCCCGTTGCCGGAACCGGCGCGCGGCGCCTCTCCAGTATCGACGCTGGGTTTTGCGTGCTGAACCGCCGCGGGGTCACCGCCGATAACGCGCGGCCGCCACGC
>JANQPR010000009.1 GCA_028285385.1 Phycisphaera sp. | reverse complement strand
CGCCCGCTGTGGTGGGCCATCGGTGTCGCGCTGCTGCTCGCATCGGTCGAGACGACGGTGTCGCTCAAGGCGCTGGCGTTCCGGGCCCCCGTGGACCCGACCCGGCCGGACTACCAACTGCTGGCGCTCGGCGGGCTGTTCGTCGTCGCCGGGGTGTTCACGCGGCAGCGGGCGTCGTGGCTGATCGGGTTGGCCGTGGTCGTGGTGAACCTCACGGGCTTCGCGGTCTACAAGACGCCGATCGTGCAACTCGGCGTCACGGCGGGCGCGGCGTTGCTGCTGCTCGCGGTGGCCCGGCCGGTCGGGGTGATGCGACGCCTTCGGCTAAGCGACCCAGACGACGGAAGCGTGATGGTTGGCCGGCCCGCCGCGGCGCTGGCGTCGGCGAACGCGGCGCAACGCCCCGCCGCTTGACCGCCAACTCACGACACGGCCCGGCCGGGTGATTACACTCGGCCCATGCTCGACCTGCGCCAGAAGCCGGACCGCCCGCTCGTCGCGCCGTCGGTCCTTTCGGCCGACTTCGGCGCGATGGCCCGCGACGCCGCCGACGCCGTCGCCGCCGGGGGCGACCTGCTGCACGTCGACGTGATGGACGGGCACTTCGTGCCGAACCTGACGTTCGGCGCCGACATGATCCGCGGGCTGCGGAAGCACCTGCCGGGCGTGTACCTCGACGTGCACCTGATGGTCGATCGGCCGCAGGACTACGTCGCAACGTTCGCCGATGCCGGCGCAAACGGGTTCACGTTCCACATCGAGGTCTGCGACCCGTACCGCACCCGCGGCGTCGAAGCGGCGTACCTGATCGACGACATCGCCAAAGCCGGGATGCTCCCCGGGCTGTGCATCAACCCCAGGACGCCGACCGCGTGGATCGAGCCGCTCCTGGACAAACTCGACCTCGCACTGGTAATGAGTGTGCAGCCCGGCCATGGCGGACAAGCGTTCATGCCCGAAGTCGTGGACAAGGCGCGGCGCCTGCGCGACCTCGGCGG
Source organism: Phycisphaera sp. (assembly GCA_028285385.1). GTDB lineage: Bacteria > Planctomycetota > Phycisphaerae > Phycisphaerales > Phycisphaeraceae > CAZIXN01. Next base: position 11,444 of record JANQPR010000009.1, on the reverse strand, counting down.
CGACCGGCTGCGCGTCGAGATGGACGGCGGGCTGGACCCGCAGACCTGCGTCGAGCCCGTCCGCGCCGGGGTGGACGTCCTCGTGGCCGGTTCTTCCGTGTTCAAGGCCGACGACCGCGCCGCGGTGATCCGGGCGATGCAGCAGACGCCGTAACCCGAGCGGGCCGAACATGCGGGGCAGCGCTTGTTTTCCCAAGGTTTGACGCCCTACCCGCCGATCCATAGCATCACCTGCTTGGTGTCGCCACGGGTGACGCCGTTTTTCGCTAGGCCCATGGTGTAATTGGTAGCACAGCAGATTCTGGTTCTGTCAGTCGGGGTTCGAGTCCCTGTGGGCCTGTTTCGCCCTGCTTCGGCGGGGTTTTTTGTTGCCGCGGACGGGCGCGGGCCGTGTCGGAAACTCGACAATCTCCACCGCCTTTCCCGCTCGACCGCTCACGCCGACCCGACGGGTCTACGATGCGGCGGTGTCCACGCTCGACCCCGCCGCCCCTGCGCTCGACGATTCGGCCACGGCCAAAGCGCTAGACACCTCCGAGATCATCCACGACGGCACGCACGCCGGCTCAGCCGCGAGAGAAGCCGCGCCGCCCATCGGTAACCGCGAAAACGCGCAGCTTGGCGGCCGGCTCGCGGGGTTGTCGCTGACGCAACAGGTCGCGGTGCTGGCGGTCTGGCCGTTCCTGCAGCAGGTGCTCGGGTTCCTGGTCAACTTCGTGGACACCGCCATCGCGGGCCGGCTGAGCGTCGCGGCGACGAACGCCATCGCCATCGCGGCGTACTTCGGCTGGTTCATGTTCCTGATGACCTCGGCGGTCGCGACCGGCGGCGCGGCACTGATCGCCCGCGCGATCGGCGCGCGGCACAAGCGACTCGCCAACGCCGGGCTCGGGCAGTCCATGGTGCTCGCGCTCGGCTGGGCGACGCTGATGGGCGCGTTGGTGTTCGCCGGCGCCGATTGGATCGCGGCGGTCGCGCGGCTTCAGGGCGAGAGCCGCACGCTCTGCGTCGAGTACCTGCGGATCATCGCGCTGGCCGCGCCGGCGACGGCGATCCTGGCGATCGGGACGCAGTGCCTCAGCGCCGCCGGCGACACGCGGACGCCGTTCCTGGCGATGCTGGTGTTCAACCTGTTCAACATCGTGATCTCGGTCTACTTGGCGGTCGCGCCTTGGACGTTCATGCTGGGCGGCGCGGCCGTCGACGTGCCGGGGCTGGGCTGGGGCGTCGCGGGCATCGCGTGGGGCACGGCCATCGCCACGGTGATCGGCGCGGCGCTCATCCTCGTCGCGCTCGTCAAGCCCGGCGGGCCGATCCGGCTGCGGTGGCTGCGGATGAAGCCGCACTGGCACACGGTCCGGCGCATCGTACGCGTCGCGCTGCCGTCGCTGGGCGAGGGCTTCGGGCATTGGCTGGGCAACTTCGCGGTGCTGATGGTGATCGGGCTGGTCGCCGAGTCGCTGGTGCAGAACGCGTTCCAGGGCGCACACATCGTCGCGATCCGCATCGAGGCGCTGAGCTTCCTGCCCGCCATGGCGCTGGGCACCGCGGCGGCCACGCTGACGGGCCAGTACCTCGGCGCCGGCAGCCCGAGCATGGCCAGGAAGGCGGCGATCGCGTGCTGGCTCACGGCGTCGCTGCCGATGACCGTGCTCGGCCTGACCTTCATCCTCTTCCCGACGTGGTGGGTGTTGTGGGTGACGAACCAGAACGAGCTGCTCGCGATCTCGCCGACGCTCGTGCAGGTCTGCGGCTTCGTCCAGTTCTTCTTCGGCAGCAGCATCGTGCTCGGCGGGGCGATGCGCGGCGCCGGCGACACCCACACGCCGATGGTGCTGACCAACATCATGACCTGGGCCGTGCGCCTCCCGTTGGTGCTGGTGATCGCCGCGACACTGACCGACGGTTTCGCCCGCACGCGTTTCGGCGACACGATGAACCTCGGCGGCGTGCTCGACCTGTTGTCGATCGATTCGCTGCGGCCCTACCTCACCGGCGGTTTCATGGGCAGCGGCCTGGCCGCGATCTGGCTGATCCTGTGCGGCGAGCTCGTGCTGCGTGGCGTGGTGTTCATGGCGTTCTTCTTCCGCGGGCGGTGGTCCCGCGTTGACGTCTGAAACCGGCCGAAACCCCGGGTTTTCTCGGGCCTAAGGCCGGCGTTACACTCCGGGCTTGCCCGCTCCGATGCCGTGAGCCCGCGATGCCCCCGACGACCGCGACCCCGCCGGACCCGAACGTGAACACCGCCCTGCCGCAGATGAAGCCCGGCCACGCCGCGGTGGTCGGCCTGCAATGGGGCGACGAGGGCAAGGGCAAGGTCGTCGACCTCTTCACCCGGCACTTCGACGTGGTCGCCCGCTACAACGGCGGCGCGAACGCCGGGCACAGCGTCGAGGTCGGCGACAAGCGCTACGCGTTGCACCTGATCCCCTCGGGCATCCTCCACGCCGAGAAGCTCAACGTCCTGGGCAACGGCGTCGTCGTCGACCCCGAGCAGGTCGTCAAGGAGATCACGGGGCTCCGCGAGCAGGGCCTGACCATCGGGGACAACTTCCTGATCTCCGAACGCGCCCACGTCGTGCTGCCCTACCACAAGGCGCAAGACCAGCTGCAGGAAGCGGCGTACGTCGTGCCCAACGCGCTCGACCAGTCGGTCGAGGGCATCGGCACCACCGGCCGCGGCATCGGGCCGTGCTACGCCGACAAGGCGCTGCGCTCGACCGCGGTGCGGGTGGCCGACCTGCTCGACTTTGACGCGCTGCAGCACCAGCTGCACCGCATCGTCCCGATCAAGAACGCGACGCTGGCGGCGCTCGCGCACTACGCCGGGGAAGAGTTCACGCCGTTCGAGGTTGACGCGTTGCTCGCGTGGTTGACGCCGCTCGCCGACCAGCTCACGCCGCACATCGCAGACACCGGCGCATTGCTGCACGAGCGAATCGACGCCGGGCAAAGAGTCTTGTTCGAGGGCGCGAACGCCACCCTGCTCGACATCGACCACGGCACCTACCCGTACGTCACGAGCAGCAACTGCTCGTCGCTGGGCGTGCACCCGGGCACCGGCGTCGCCGGGCACCACGTGCCCAACGTGATCGGGATCGTCAAGGCCTACCAGACGCGCGTCGGCGGCGGGCCGATGCCCACCGAGCTGCACGACGAAGTCGGCGACCGCATCCGCGAGGTGGGCCGGGAGTTCGGCACCACCACGGGGCGCCCGCGCCGCTGCGGCTGGCTGGACCTGGTCGCGCTGAAGTACACGGCCCGCATCTCCGGCGCGACCGGGCTGGCGATCATGCTGCTCGACGTCCTCGCCGGGCTCTACGAGCTCAAAGTGTGCACCGCCTACGAGATCGACGGCAAAACAACCGAGCGCTTCCCCGCGACGCCCGGTGCGCTCGGCAAGGCGAAGCCCAAACTCGAGACGCTCCCCGGTTTTGCCGAACCCGTCGACACCGCCCGGCGTTGGGACGAGTTGCCCGAGCACGCCCGCGGCTACCTCGGGTTCATCGAGGGGTTCGTCGGCGTCCCGGTCGTCATGGCGTCCGTCGGCCCGCGCCGCGATCAGACGATCGTACGGTGAACGATTTCAGATTGATGATTTCAGATGTGCATCTCGACCCGACGAGCACAGCCATGAGCAAGTCTGATATCTCAGGTCTGAACTCTGAAGTCCTCCCCAAACATGTCGCGGTCATCATGGACGGCAACGGGCGCTGGGCGACCGCGCGGGGGCTGCCGCGCAGCGAGGGGCACACGACCGGGACCGAGGCCGTCCGCGCGATCGTGACGCGGTGCGCCGAGCTGCACCTCGACGCGTTGACGCTGTACTCGTTCAGCACGGAGAACTGGGCGCGGTCGCACGAGGAGGTGTCGCACCTGATGCGGTTGTGCGTGCACTACCTCGCCGCCGAGCGCGGGCTGTTCATGGAGAACAACATCCGCTTCCGCGCGATCGGCCGGCGGGACGGGCTGCCCGACGACGTGCTGCGCGAGGTCGACGAGACGACCCGGCTCACCGCGGGCAACACCGGGATGACGCTTTGCATCGCGCTCAACTACGGCAGCCGGGCCGAGATCACCGACGCCGTCCGCGCCGTGGCGCAACGTGTCGCCGAGGGCGAGCTCCAACCCAACGACATCGCCGAAGCCGACATCGACGCGGCGCTCTACACCGCCGGGCTGCCCGACCCGGACCTGTTGATCCGCACGGCCGGGGAGATGCGGCTGTCCAACTACCTGCTCTGGCAGTTGAGCTACGCCGAGCTGTACGTCACCGACGTGTGCTGGCCGGACTTCGACACCGAGCAGCTCGAGAAGGCGTTCGCGGAGTATGCCCGGCGGACGCGCAAGTTCGGCGGGGTGGTCTGAATCATTCCGACAATCGGCGCCGACAAAAAGAGAACCCGAATCAGCCGTGGCCGTGTTTCGAATCGTGTCGCGGATTCACTCGGCCATCGTGACCGAGCGTTTCGCCCGCCGCCTCTTTCGCCGGCCAAGCCAAGTCCACGCGACCGCCGCCCAAGCCGCGGCCCCCTGCACGGCCACGCCAAAACCGCCCTCCGCCCCGGGGTGTTCGCTGAGCACCTCGGGCTGTGGGCCGGGCTTGGTGTGTTCGCTTTCCGGCAGCGGTTCGTCGTTCCTGTTTGGCGTTGATGTGGCCTCGGCCGTGATGCGCGGCAGCGACTCCCCGGCGGCGGCCCGGTCCGTGCGGATGGCGTCGGCCGGAAGGAAGGCGCGCGATGCCTTACTTTCGTCCATCGCCGCGGCTTCGGCGAAGGGATCAGGGCCGTCGGCTTGATCCGCCTTCGCGTTCGCCAACCACACGCCCTCGGGCCAGGCGATCAGCGTCCGCTGCGGCGCGTGGCCAATCGGCGCCGCGGGCGGCGGCGGAGTCGCGGCCCGATCGAATCGCTGCCGCACGTTGTTTGCCGAGCCGGGTGACTCGGGCGGATCGCCGACATGCACGCCCAACCCCGCCGGCGGCGTGGCCAGCGGCGGCTCGTACGGAAGCGGCGGCGGCGACACCGTCCACGTCACCTCGGCCGTCAGCGCGCCACCCGAACCACTCGCGCCGCCGTCGTCCACGGTCAGCCGCAGGTCGGCCCGGCCCGCGCCTTGGTTCACCTGCACCTCCAACGCGCTCAAGCCCTGGTTGATCTGCGTCAATGTGCCCTGCGCCCGGATGAACGCGTCGTCGGTCCCGTCACCAATGAGCATCGTCAACGCCGACACGTCCGGGAGCGTGACCGTGGCGTCGATGGCCAGCAGATCAATCGTCAGCACGCTCGTCCCCGCGTCGACGTCGCTCAACTCGACCGCGAACTCGCCCCGGCCGTCAAAGCCCATGCCCGCGGCCGGCAGCATCGCGATGCGCGGCGCATCGTTGACCGGGTTGACGGTGAGGTTGACCGTCGCCGTGTCCGCGCCGCCGCGCCCGTCGTCGACGCGGTACACCCAGGCGTCGATGCCGTTGGCGTCGACGTTCGGCGTGTAGAGGAAGTTGCCCGCATCGTCGAGGGTCAGCGTCCCCTGGGCCGGCGGCGTCAGCAGCGTGTAGGTCAACGGGTCGCCGTCCACGTCGACGTCGCCGCCGACCACCGAACCCGCCAACGCGACGTCTTCATCGGTGTTGAACGCGTCGTTGCCCGCGACCGGCGGGTCGTTCTGCTCGGACACCGTAACCGTCACCGTGCCGGTGGTCGCGCTGCCGGCCAGGTCAACCGCCTGGTAGGTAAAACTATCGACGCCGGAGGCGTTGGCGTTGGGCGTGTAGACGAACGAGCCGTCGGCGTTGAGAACGACCATGCCTTGCGAAGGGGTGGTCAGCAGCACCGCCGTCAGCGGCCCGGACTCCGGGTCGGCGTCGTTGATCAGCACGCCGCCCCCGGACGACACGCTCAACGGCACGTCTTCGGCCGTGGCGTACGCGTCGTCGATCACTACCGGCGGCATGTCCGGCCCGAGGTTCAACAGCCCCGCCACCAACGCGACGTAGCCCACGGTCTCGGTCGTGTGCGAGGTCTCGGCGTCGCCGGCCTGTTCCTCCTGTAAGAAAACGTCGAACCCGGCGGCGCTTCGAGAGGAGACGTGCGTCGCCGCGGTGTCCCCGCCGTCGGCGCTCTGCATCCCGGCCAGCACCACGGGCGTCGACGCGAACGGCGCACCGAACGACACGCCGTACGTCACGTCGGTCACGCTGTCCGGCGTCAGCCCCGCCTCGAACGGCCACCCGCCGGTCGCGCCCGCTACGGCGTCGATGCTGATCCAGCCCAGGGTCTCCGCGACGTGCGGGCCCTTGGCCGGCTCCTGCTCCTGCAGCTCCACCTGGAACGAGCCCATCCCGACCGAACGCGGCCGAGGCACGACCGCTTCGTCTTCGTTCACGGAGCTCACCTGCGTCAACACTACGGGCGCCGACCCGTGCGCGCTCGGCAGCGTGACGGTCGAGACCGTGCTGTCCACCGACGCGAAGCCGGCCTGGACGAGCGTCCCGTCGTCGAGCGTGTGCGTCCCGGCCTCGACCACGAAGTAGCCGACCGTCTCGGGCGTCGCCCGCATGCCGTCGAGGTACTCCCACTCGTCGAGCTGCAGCTCGAACGACGCCGACGTCACGTTGCGGATGCGCACGGTGAACGGCTCGGGGTCGTTGGCCGTCTGCGCGGTGGCCACGACCACCGGGTTGGTGTAGCCGCGGTACAGCGGGACGGTCGTCCACGACGACGCGTTGGCCTGGGTCAGCGTCACCGCGCCCGCCTCACCGACCGGCGTGGCCGCAAACAGCGTCCGCGGTTCGAGCGGCTCGAAGACCGGCGGCGGGATGTCCCAACGGGTATGCGGCATGGTGGACCCTGCAAGCAGCCGCCCGCCTCGGCCCGATCACCCCTCGCCCCGTTCCTGCTTCGACCCGCCTGACGCACCGGTTCAGCGGCCCCACGACGACCCCACCTGAACCACACTCACGGCGGCAAAACCCCGGACAAACGCAACGCCTCATGGAGGTTCTCGGGCTTTGCCTTCGCCGGCCCCACGGCCCGCCCCGCTACGATGCCGTCATGCCGACTGACACCCTCTTCGCCCCGCGGAGCGACAAGTCCCTGCTCGAAACCGGCCCTGACTTCGCACCCAAGTTCGACGAGCACGGCCTCATCCCCTGCATCACTCAGCACGCCGACACCGGCGAGGTCCTCATGTTCGCCTTCATGAACGACCTGTCGCTTGCCAAGACGATCGAGACCGGCCTTGTCCACTACTGGTCCCGCTCGCGCGGCAAGCTCTGGCTCAAGGGCGAGTCCTCCGGCATGACCCAAACGGTCGTGCAACTGCTCACCGACTGCGACCAGGATTGCCTGGTCGCCCGCGTCACACTCGGCACGTCGACTTCCGGGGGCGTCGAGGCGTCCTGCCACGTCGGCTACCGAAACTGCTTCTATCGTTCCGTTCGAACCGGCGCGCTGCCAAGCGACGGGCCGGTCCAACTCGCTGTTGTCGGCGAGAAGGTGTTCGACCCCGAGCAGGTGTACGGCTCGTGACCCTCGACCTGCCGCAACGCCCGCGCCGCAACCGACAGTCCCCCGCGATCCGCGGCGCGGTGCGCGAGACGACGCTACGCCTGGACCAACTCGTCTACCCACTGTTCCTGCACGCCGACGACGCCGACACGCCGCTCGAGTCGCTGCCCGGGCAGACGCGATGGAGCGTGCGCGGCCTCGTCGACGAAGTCGGGCGTTGCCTCGGGCTGGGCGTCGACAAGTTCGTGCTGTTCCCCAAGGTCGACGACGCGCTCAAGACCCGCACCGGAGACGAGGCGTTCAACCCCGACGGCCTGATCCCCGACGCGATCCGTGCGATCAAAGCAGCACACCGCCACGCCTGCGTGATCACCGACGTCGCGCTCGACCCGTACTCCAGCGACGGGCACGACGGGGTCGTCACCGACGACGGCGTGGTCGGCAACGACGCGACCGTCGAGGTGCTGTGCCAGCAGGCGTTGTGCCACGCGCGGGCCGGGGCCGACACCGTCGCGCCCTCCGACATGATGGACGGCCGGGTCGGCGCGATCCGGGCCGCGCTCGATCAGGAAGGTCTTACCGACGTCTCCATCCTGAGTTACACGGCGAAGTACGCCTCGTCGTTCTACGGCCCGTTCCGCGGCGCACTGGATTCGGCACCGAAGTCGGGCGACGGTGACCGTGTGATCCCGGGAGACAAGAGCACCTACCAGATGGACCCTGCCAACGTCCGCGAGGCGTTGCGGGAGCTCGCGCTCGACGAGGCGGAAGGCGCGGACATGGTCATGGTCAAGCCGGCGGGCCCGTACCTCGATGTCGTGCGTGCGGTGCGGGAACACACGACGCTGCCCGTCGCGGCGTACCAGGTCAGCGGCGAGTACCTCATGCTCAAAGCCGCGGCGGCCTCCGGTTGGCTCGACGAACGCGCGGTCGTGATGGAGTCGTTGCTCGGCGTCCGCCGGGCGGGGGCGGGCCTGATCCTCACCTATTTCGCGCCGCAGGTGGCAGAATGGTTGAAGCCGTGAACGACGTTGCGAACAAGCCCGCCTGGTTCAATGCGCCGTTCACGGCGTTGATCGTTGCGTTGGTGTGGTCGTACCGCGTGACGCTCGGTTGGCTGCTCGGGGGCCATTGCCGGTTCCAGCCGAGTTGTTCGCAGTACATGCTTGACGCCGTGCGGCGACACGGGCCGTGGCGCGGCGGCTGGCGCGGGCTCAAGCGCGTCTGCCGGTGCCACCCGTTCGGCGGGCACGGCTACGACCCGGCGTAGCGCCGATCCCCGTCTTTCTAGGCACTTCTGCGGGTTCCCGCTAGGCTGCGTCGCCGCAGAGAGAGCCGCATGCCGTCGCTGAAACAACTCGTCAAGCCCATCGGCCGGAACGTGCGCGACGCGATGCTGCTCTGCGGCGTCGGGCCCAGGCTCGACGAAGACGACCGGCGAGTGCTTGAAGGATCGATCTTCCCGCACTTCGTTGACGACGACGCGTGCCCTAGCGTCCTGTTCGTCGGCTGCCACTGGTACACCTGGCACTACAACAAGGTCTTCCGCGGCAAGGACTACTGGACGCTCGAGATCAACCCGGCCCGCGCCCGCTACGGCAGCAAGCAACACGTCGTCGATTCCGTCGAACACGTCGACCGACACTTCGAGCCCGACGCGCTCGACACCGTGTTCCTGCTCGGCGTGATCGGCTGGGGCCTGGACGATGTCGACCTCGCGGACCGCGCGGTGGCGGGAGTTCATGAAGTGCTGCGGCCGGGCGGCGCGTTCGTGATCGGGTGGGACGACGTGCCCGATCACCGGCCGTTTGCGCTCGGCGCAATGCCGTCGCTGGCACGGTTCGAGCCGTGGACCTTCCCGCCGCTGGGTACGCACGAACACCGCTGCGACGGCGACCTCCGGCACACGTTCAACTTCTACCGCAAGCCCGAGTGACGCGTTCTTGCGCAGGGCTTTGCGTGTTCGCCCTCGGGTAGAGCCGGTGCCCCCGCGGGGAGCGCGGCGGGTGGGGCGACGCCTCGCCGGACGGATGGACATTCCCGGACGCGTTGCGTGATCCTGCGACCGTCGGCCGATTCAACGACCCGAGCGGCTTGAAGAACAGCCGTGTCCCTCGTTGTCTCCGCCGCGAATGACTCACCGCGTTGCCCGCCGGGCGCCTCCGCCGTTCCGCGAAGTGATCCCGAAGAGTCCCGTCCGAACGCGGGGGCCGGACCGGGCGCCGGGGATCGGGTGTTGGCATCGGCCGTGCGCTGAATCCCGACGCCCGAGACCCGACACTCGGTCTCAGGCTCTTTCTTTGACAAGTGAAGCAGGGGCGTGTTGCCCCAACAGAGCGTTTAACGCTTGCCTCCCAGACCCTCACCCCAGGTCCGGCGACTCCAGCGGCACGGGGCACACGTCGCGGCGACCACAGCCTTCGCAGCGGTCGCCCTCCCACAGGGCATTGAACGACTCGCTCACCGGCTCGATCAACTCGGGCGACGTGGTCCAGACACCCAACTCGAAGTTGCGGTTGCGGTCGGCCTTGGCGCCCAGGCCCGCGCCGGTCAGGTTGGCCGAGCCGAGGTACATCGCCGAGGCGTCGACGATGACCGCCTTGGCGTGCAGCCGCGGGCAACGGCGGACCTGGAACGTGTCCGGCAACGGCGACGCCGACTTCAGCTCCTCCAATGCCGCCCGGCTTGGCACGCCGGCGTGCAGGAGGCGCACCTCGACGCCCCGCTCCGCCAACCGCAGCAGGTGGTTCACGATCGACGGCGCGTTCTTCTCGCCATTCTTGGTGGGCACGAGCATGGCCTTGAAGTCGGCCGTCATCACGTCGACGGAGACCCGGGCGTTCAACACCCCATCGCGGATCACGCGCTGCAGGTGCACGGCGTCGGCGACCAGTTCGCACACGCCCGACGGCGCAGCGGAATCCGGCAATGTGATGGCGTGCAGGTCGTGGTCCACCCCGGTGTATCGACCCGACCCACGACGACGGACCAATCCGAGTTCAGCCCAACGCGCGTAACGCCCGCTGCCGGAGCATGTGGTCGGCGAGCACAAGCAGCGTCATCGCCTCGGCCATCGGCACGAAGCGCGGCAGCAGGCACGGGTCGTGCCGGCCCTTGGTGGCGAGTGTCGTGGGGTGGCCGTGCTTGTCGACGGTCGGGCGGTCCTGCGGGATGCTGCTGGTGGGTTTGACGGCGCAGCGGAAGACGATGGGCATGCCCGAGGAGATCCCGCCGAGCATGCCGCCGTGCCGGTTGGTGTCGGTGGCGATGGGCGGGGTCTTGCCGTCGCTGGGAACGAACGTGTCGGAGTGTTCGGTGCCGCGGGCCGTGGCGACGCCGAAGCCTTGGCCGAACTCGACGCCGAGCACCGCGGGCAGGGAGAACATGGCCTTGCCAAGGTCGGCGCGGAGCTTGTCGAACACGGGCTCGCCCCAGCCGGCGGGGACACCTGTCGCTACCACGGTCGCGGCGCCGCCGACGGAGTCCTGCTGCTTGCGGACCTGTTTGATGTGTTCTTCCATCTGCGCCGCCGTCTCGGGCACGGGGCAACGGACGGGGTTGGATTCGACCTGATCGAGCGTGACGGCGGCGGGGTCGGGGATGTCGGCGACGAGTCCGCCGATCTGGTGGACCATGCCGAGGACCTCGATGCCGTGGGTCTGGCGGAGGAGCTTGCGGGCGATGGCGCCGGCGGCGACGCGGGCGGCGGTTTCCCGGGCGGAAGAGCGACCGCCGCCGCGGTAGTCGCGGAAGCCGAACTTGGCGTCGAAGGTGAAGTCGGCGTGGCCGGGGCGGTACTTGTCCTTGATGTCGCCGTAGTCCTGGCTGCGTTGGTCCTGGTTGCGGATCAGGACGGCGATGGGCGTGCCGGTGGTCCGGCCCTCGAAGACGCCGGAGAGGATCTCCGGGGCGTCGTCTTCCTTGCGGGGCGTCGTG
>JANQPR010000007.1 GCA_028285385.1 Phycisphaera sp. | reverse complement strand
GCCTCCGGCGGACGCCGGCGGACCCGAAGCACGGGCGTATCATCCGCCCGCCACCCGAGCTAGCAGGCCCGGGCGCTTCGGCCCGCCGACCCCGCTAGGAGGCGTTTTTCGTGCCGCCCCCGATTTTGTCGACCTTCATGGTTGTTGCCGACGCGATCGCATCGCCGACCTGGCCACCCTTCGCGGCGCTGGGCGTCGCCGCCGCGGGCCTGCTGGTCTGGGGCTACCTGAACTACTTCGCGGGTCTCACCAAGTCGCTACAACACCGCCTGCCGCAGCCAAGTGAGACTGACGAGGCGTTTCACCAAAGCGCTCCCACATCTGATACGTCACATCACACATCTAACATCAACCCCGAAGTCGGACTCCCCTCCGTCGCCTTCATCGTCCCGGGCCGTGACGAGGGCGACCACCTGCCCCAATCCCTGCCCGACCTCTGCCGGCAGGACTACCCGGGACCCTTACGCGTCATCTTCGTCGACGACGCCAGTACCGACGCGACGCCCGCGATCTGCCGGGCGGCGCTGCGGCAGTTCCCCGACCGGCTCACCGTCGTCCGCAACGACGTCGAGCCCCCGCCCGGCTGGGTCGGCAAGTGCTGGGCCATCCACCGCGGCGTCCGCCAGCTCATCACCCACCTCGAAGACGGCGACGAGCCCACGCCCTGGCTCTGTTTCACCGACGCCGACCTCCGCTGGCACCCCGACCTGCTCCGCACGGCGATGCGGCACGCGCGTGAGCACGACGCCGACGTGCTCACGGTGTGCCCGACGCTCACGTTCGGCACCGGCTGGGAAGCCATCGTCCAACTCCAACTGATGCTCGCTCTGGGCATCGTGATCCCGTTCCACAAAGCGATGGACCCGCAAAAGAAAGACGTCGCGCTCACGGCCGGCGCGTTCATCCTCGTTAAGCGGGACTGGTACGACCGCGTCGGCGGGCACGAAGCGGTGAAGGGCGAGGTGGTCGAAGACCTGCAGATCGGCCGACGACTAAAACGCGATGGCGCGAAGATGCGGGCCGCGCTCGCGGGGAAGCTGCAGTGGTGCCGGATGTACCACGGCGCCGCCGACCAGTGGGAGGGCCTGACCAAGAACGTCTACGCGGGGCTGGACTACTCCCCGCTCAAGGCGTTCGCGCTGCTGGTTGCCACTCTCCTGCTGAACATCGCGCCGATGCCGTTGGCGTTGGGCACGCTCGTTTGGCTCTTGCTCTCACCGAGTTGGATCAGCGCCGCGGCGTTCGGCTGCGCGTTGTTGACCACGCTGCTGCAGGCCCGCGCCCTCAACGCCACCCGCAAGCTTGCCGGCTGGCAGACACCGAACGACACACCGCCCGAGAAACCGCTGCCGTGGGTTTACGCCTGGACGATGCCATTGGGCAACGCCGCGTACAGCGTGATCGTGATCGCAAGCATGTGGCAGGCGTATACGCGAGGAAACAAATGGAAGGGGAGACGCTACGCCATCATGACGTTGGATCACCCTCGGTAAACAACACTCGCCAGTTCTTTATCACAGCCAAAACCATCACAAGGCTACACACGCTTCCAGCCAGCGCTCCGAATGACCAAAAGCCAACAAGCCCCCAAAAGAAGACGGGACGCTCCGTTCGAGAAACCATGCGGAACGTGTAGCTCTTTCTTCCGAACGGCACTCCACTTGTGTCAAATGCGCTCCATAGCGCCATCACGGATCCGTAAGCGATAAACAAGAACGTTGCGATTGTCACGAGAATTACCCCAGCAACCAGCAGACGATCACGTAATGTCAACGGCTCGTCCGCCATGCCTCCACCCTAATCTACGCCCAACAAGCACCCAAGAGGGGCTTGGATCAATCAGTTTCGCGAGCGGTGTGCAAGGCCTTGCACCCGCCCTTCCGCTCGCTACAATCTCCGATTCGCCCCGGCCCGGCGCAGCGTGCGTCGGGCCGACCTGAACCCCGGCCCTCCGGCCCCACCATTCGAAGCCCTTTGCACCCACGCGGTTCGGGCGAGCCGCGACGACCACGCTCCCGGAACCCGCTTCGGGCAAGGGCGTGCACCCGGGTGTTTCTGGGCCGAGAAGACACGGAGACCCTCCATCATGTCCGACCCTTCCGCGACCTTCGGCCTCGGTACGCTCGCCCTGCACGGCGGCCAGGAGCCTGACCCCACCACCAACTCCCGCGCGGTCCCCATCTACGCGACGACGTCCTACGTCTTCGACGACACCGACCACGCCGCCCGCCTCTTCGGCCTCCAGGAGTTCGGCAACATCTACAGCCGGCTCATGAACCCCACCGTCGATGTCCTTGAGAAGCGCCTCGCCGCGCTCGACGGCGGCGTCACCGGGCTCTGCTTCGCCTCCGGCCAGGCCGCCATCACCGCCGCCTGCCTCACCCTCGCCCACTCGGGCCAGAACTTCGTCAGCAGCACCTCGCTCTACGGCGGCACCTGGACGCTCTTCACTCAGACCTTCAAGCAGCTCGGCATCGAGGTCCGCTTCTTCGACGCCGACAAGCCCGAGGACATCCACGGCCTCGTCGACGAGAACACCCGCTTCGTCTACATGGAGTCCATCGGCAACCCCGCGCTGGGCGTGCCCGACTTCAAGGCGATCGCCGACGCCGCGCATTCCGCGCCCCACGGCGCGATCCCGGTCATCTGCGACAACACCACGATGACCCCCCTGCTGCTCAACACCTTCAAGCACGGCGTCGACATCAACGTCTACTCCACCACCAAGTTCATCGGCGGCCACGGCACCCACATCGGCGGTGCCATCGTCGATTCCGGCAACTTCAAGTGGACCGACGACCGCGAGAAGTGGCCCGAGTTCTGCGGCCCCGCCCCCAGCTACCACGGCGCCGTCTTCGCCGACCACCTCGAGCCCTTCGGCAACATCGCCTTCAACGTCCACATCCGCACCCACCAGCTCCGCGACACCGGCGCCTGCATGTCGCCCTTCGCCGCGTTCCTGTTCCTACAAGGCATGGAAACCCTGCACCTGCGCATGGCCCGCCACAGCGAGAACGCGCTCAAGGTCGCGCAGTTCCTCGAGGGCCACGACGCCGTCGAGTGGGTGAACTACCCCGGGCTCAAGAGCCACAAGGACCACGCCAACGCCAAGAAGTACCTGCCCGACGGCCAGGGCGCGATCCTCGGCTTCGGCATCAAGGGCGGTGCGGAAGCCGGGCGCAAGCTCATCGAGGCCTGCGAGTTGTGCAGCCACCTCGCCAACATCGGCGACGCCAAGACGCTCGTCATCCACCCCGCCAGCACGACGCACTCCCAGCTCAGCGAGGACGAACAACGCCGCACCGGCGTCTCGCCCGAGTACGTCCGCGTCTCCACCGGCATCGAAGACGCCGACGACATCATCGCCGACCTCAAGCAAGCGCTGGAGAAGGCGGCCGTGCCCGTCCCGGCCTGAGCCCGTTCATTCAAGCCCAAACCCAGCCACCCACGGCCCCCAAGCCGTGGGTTTTTCTTACCGCGATCGCCGCAAGCCCAACCCCACCAGCGCCAACAGCCCCGCGGCTGCGGGTTCGGGCACGCTAACCCCTTGGAAATCGGGCGACGCCGTGGTGCCCCAGTTCTGCAGCACGCCGTCGAGTTCGTTCTGATCGACGGCCCCGTCAAACGGCCCGCCCCCAACCAACGCGCCCGGGTTCCCCGTGAAGGTCCCCGTACCCCAGTTCTGCAGCACGATGTCCAGGTCGCCCTGCTCCACTTGGCCCGAGTCGTCGTAGTCGCCGACCAGCACAACCGACACGAGCGTCGTGCTGAACTCGAACTCCAGGAAGTCTTCCAGGATGTAACTGTTCGCCCCGTGGATCGCGTCGAACGCGGCCTGGTCAAACTCGATAACGAGGTCGGGGCGAATCTCCTCCGTCAAACCATCCCCGCCAAAGACCGGCAGGTTCTGCCCGGGTCGGTCCGGCGGGGGGAACGAAAACGTGCGCGTCCCGATGATCGCCTGAGCTTCGGAGAACACCGTCTCGCCGACCGCCTGCAACTGACTCGCGCTTGAAAACGCGTTGGCCTCGAGTTCCAAGCGGAACGGCTCGTTCGGCTCCACCAGCACGCTCGGCAACACGTACTGCCCCTCCGCCGGGTCCACGCCCAGCGTCCGCGTCTCGTCGAACACCTCCGCCCCGTCGGAGTCGTACGCCCGCATGGTGACGCTCGCGAACGCGTTCTCGGTGCCGAAGTCGGCCATCGCGTAAGGCACGAACAACGTCGCCGGGTAGCTGTCCGAGATGAACGGCGGTGGGCTCTTGAACACCAGCTGCGAATGCACGCTAAGAACGCCCGACGCGCTCGCCCGGACAAAGTCACTCGAGGTGCTGACATCGTTGACCTGGCGCGAGGCGGTCTGCGCATCAACGAAGATGCTGCCCTCGTAGACAATGTTCAGGTTCGCCAGGCTCTGGCCACTTTGGGTTCCGTTGGTATCGAACTGCTGATCAAGCATCGCCGTGCTGGTGTCCGCGGTCACGGCGAAGTCGAGGAACTCTGGCGTCTTCCCCGCCTCCACCCGCAAGAACCCGCCGCCGCTGGCCCCGGGCACCATCGGCTGGGCCGTGGCGAGTTGTGCTGGCCCCACCGTCAGCACGCACACCACCCAACCTCGATTTAGAACCGCGCCCATGGCCTGACTCCTGTCGGCGACCGCCGATATCGAATCCGCGGTCACGAGTCTAATCCGATGAACGCCTCACGCCTGCTAGGGGAAGGCCCGTAACCGCTGCGGCAACACGAGATGTCGCCAGCATTGGATTGTGCTCCTCACTAAGCCACCGCTCCGCCGTGCCAAAGGGAAATGTCAAAACCGTGGGAATAGACTCACGCCGCGCCGTGTTCACACGGCCGAGAGTGCAAGTCACTTCCTCGCATGGGAACGAGCATGAAGAACACGAAGAAGGTCACCGGTCGCCGTAGCGTGAAGTTCGACTCACTTGAAGAGGCGGTCTCCGACGCCGAGCGGGTCACGGCCGGGCCGCACGAGACGCTGGGCAACTGGGACGCGGCGCAGAACCTGGACCACCTCGCGATCCCGATCGAATGGGCGGTGGACGGATACCCGGCCGGGTTCAAGGTGCCGCTGCCACTGAAGCTCTTGGGGCCTTTGCTGGCGGGCCGTTTCTTGAGCAAGGGGTTCCCGGCGGGGATTAAGCCGGACGAGAACACGGCCAAGCTGTTCGCCCCGCGGGAGGGCGTGACGCTGGATCAGGCGCTGCCCCGTCTGAAGGCGGCTGTCGAAAAGTTCCGCGCGAACCAAACGATCCCGAAGAACCCGCTGATCGGGAAGCTCAACAAGGCGCAGTGGGAGCAGTTCATGTGCCGGCACTGCGAGCTGCACCTGTCGTTCCTGCTGCCGCAGGGCGCGGCGAACGCCTGACGTTGGTCAGCCATCGACTTCACGAGCAAACGGGATCGACGGCATCGCGCCGGGGCGGGTAATGCTGATCGCCGCCGCCCGCGTGGCTCGTCGCATCGCGGTTTCGGGTTGGTCGCCTCGCACCAGCGACGCGAGCAGGTAGCCGACGAACGTGTCCCCCGCGGCGGTGGTGTCGGTCGGCGTGACACGCTCGGCGTCAACGCGGATTTCGTCTTTACTTGTTCGGTGCACCGCGCCGTCGGCTCCGAGGGTGGTGATCACCGCCCCGCCGGCACCAAGCGTGCGCTGCAGTTCGTTGCCCAGCGCCTCGGCCTCGGTCTGGTTGACGATCAGCAGATTGACATTTTCCAGCGGGAAGTCTTTGACGTCGTCGTGCATCGGCGCGGGGTTGAACGCGACGCTGGCTCCGGCGGACCTGGCGGCCCGGATCGCGTCGGCGACGCCGTTGGTCTCGTTCTGCGTGAGCAACCAGCCGTCCGGGCTGAGCAACATCGGGTCGAGGCGCGTCTCGTGGTTTGCCCCGGCGAACAGCACGATCGCGTTCTCGCCGTGGTCGTCGACCTGGACGATCGCGTGGCCGCTGGGGGTTTCGGTGGTGCTGATGTGCGACACATCGACTCCGGCGTCGCGCAGCCCATCACGTAACGGCCCGCCGTCCGGCCCAACCGCGCCGACGTGCGTCACCGCCGCCCCGGCCCGGGCGAGTGCGACGCTCTGGTTGAGGCCCTTGCCGCCGAGGTGCAGGTTGTACGACAACGACCCGAGCGTCTCGCCTGGGCGAACGATCGACGGCAGGCGGTACACGTGGTCGAGGTTGAGCGACCCGAGGTTGACGATGGGCGGCGGCTTCAAGCGTGACTCACGACGCGGACGGGACCGGGGAACTCAAGGTACCGCGTTGCGCGTCGCCGTTCGACCGACGGGATGTATCGACCGGGTGCCGCCGGGCCCACGTGATCAGCGCGACGACCACCGCCGCTGTAAACGCCAGCCCGAGCACGACCGCCCCGCCATAGACCCCGGACAGCCCTGATTTGAGCAGCTCGACCGGGACGTTGCCGACGGCGACGACACGTGGCTGGTCAAATGAGGCTTGTCGCGGCTGTTCGGCTTCCAGGATCGCCAACAGTTCGTCGTCGGGCTCGACACGATACGTGCCCGGCGCCGGCACTTCGACCGTGTAGAGGCTCTCGCCGACAAAGGGGCCGACGCGATAGATCGCCCGGCCCGTCTCGGTCCCGGTTCCCGACCACACCCGTGGCTCGACACGCTCGCCCTGAGGCAGCCCCCGCGCTTCTTCAGCGATGACCACCAACGGCAGGCCGTCCCACAGCAACGGCGACGAGACCGGTCGACCGGAAACGACGCTGCGCTTCTCGTAGTAAAGCGTAAACACGCCGGGCCGCTCGGCCTCGAAAACTACCGGGGTTTCGCCGTTGAGCACCCCTCGTTGCAGGCTGGTGACCGCGTCGTGCACCGCCTGCCGCGCAGGCAGAAGCGTGGAAAAAAACACGGCAACCCCGACGACCAACAGCGCCAACGCTGCCCAATAGCCCCGCCGGCTCGGACGCGGCGCCTCCCCGTCGGTGATGCTGTCGGTACCCGACTCCGGCTCGGTCGATCCGTTGGTCATGTCCGGATCGTAGGGCGTCCGGGCTCGGCGGTCCTCCGGGTGCGTTCACGCTTTCCGCGCTACGTACTGCCACGCCTCGTACCCCGCGCCCGCCGCGTGGGACGGCCAGACGTCGAGCAGCTCCACACCGGCGTCGGCTAAAAACGCCTCGACCTCGTCTCGTGGCGTGACGTGCATCTGCATGCGACTCGCCAACCGATCGCCACGGAGGCGGTGACGGGCACGCCGCGCCCACGCCGGCACGACACATCGCACCGCGCGACGCCAAGCCGCATGCTCGGAGGTGTCCGTCCGCCGCGCGGGCTGCTGGAACACGAGCAAGCCGCCGGGGTTGAGCCGAGAGATCATGTCGGTCAGGTAACCCGTCGCCACCGCCCACGGCATGTGCTGCAGCACGATGAAGCTATACGCCAGATCGAAGCGTTGATCGCCCAGCACCACGAGGTCCGGGGCGTCGTTGCACACGTACCGACAGCGATCGCCGAACCGGTTGTGCTCGTCGGCGAGGCGGGTCATCGTCGGGCTGATGTCCACGCCCACCACAGACCGGAAGTGCTCGCACAACCCCTGCGTGAGCCGGCCGACGCCACAGCCGAAGTCGAGCGCGACGCCGTCGGCGAGGAGTGTCTCGCGGCCCTTTGACAGGCGCTGCGCGGCATCGAGCCGGTCCAGGAGCAGCCGCACCTCACGCCGGCCCGACTCGAAGAACGCGTCCGCGTCCCACTTCCCGCCGCGCGTGCCCGGGTCGGTGAGGATGGCCCACAACGGGTCGGTCGCCGCCAGCGTTTCCCAGTCTCGGCCGAGTTGACGCAGCGCCCGGCTCAACGGTCGGCAGACGGGGGAGAGAACCGGATGGTGTCGAGGCTGGGCCGGAGCTCTTCCAACACATCGGTCGTTCCCGCGGTCACGGACACAACGCAGGCCAGCCCGCCCACGACGCGCACGCGTTGCTCGAACACCGCGGGAACGCCGATCACCGAACCCGAATACACCCACCGCGCCCAAGCTTCGCCGCCGTGGTCAACGGCTTTGGGAGCGACAACCCGGGCTTCAAAAGTCCCCGTGCTCTTGATCAACTGTTCGGTGAAGCGGAGGTAATCGACCGCCGAGGCGTTCCGGGCTTGCGGCATCAGCCGTTCGACCAGCACGTTGATGTTCGGGTTCACGCCCTCGACGAACTCGTGGAGTGGCCGGCGCGACCCGAACACGAGTGGGTTCAGGCCCGGCGCGTTCGCCTCCAGCAACGCCCCGACCTCGGACGACTCGGCGGAGATCAACTCCGCGCCCAGCCCAAAGATCGACAACAGCGTCTCGGCATCGGTGACGACCGTCCAACCATCGGGAAACTCGGCGGCAACACCGAAGCCGTCGTGTCGATATGACGTGCCGTTGACGACACCGGCGGCGATGTTCTCCTCGACATTGTCGGCGAAAGGCCCGGACGACGAGGGCTGTTCGTCACAGCCCAAACCGAGCGAACAGCACGCCGCTATCGCGACCGACCCGATCCGTGTCCACCGCATGCGTGCCTCCCAGGAAATGTTCCCAACAGCGACTCCCCGTCACACGTCCAGGTTCTTGACTTCCAATGCGTGGTCTTCGATGTATCGCCGGCGGGGCTCGACCTCTTCGCCCATCAGCACGCTGAACAGCCGCTCGGCCTCGCTCGCGGCGTCCCACGTCACCCGCAGCAGCGTGCGGTTCTCGGGGTTCATCGTGGTCTCCCACAGCACGTCGGCGTCCATCTCACCCAAGCCCTTGAACCGCGTGATCTCTAGGCCGTGTCGGCCGGCGTCGAAGATCGCCTCGGCGACGTCCGCCAACGCGGTGACGGGGACGGTCCGCCCTTCGCCGTGGCCACTTCCCGACGCGACGTGCAGTTCGTACTTCGTCGGGGCCATGGCGCCGGTGATCGTCTGCTCGGGTTTCAGGCCCCAATCGGCGATGTCGAGGCCCTGGACTTCCAGCTTGGCGAGGTACTTCCCGAGGTCACGCACCTCGTGCAGGTCGCGGCGGATCGCCTGACGGCGAATGCCCGGCTCGTCGTTGAGGTCCGGGTCTTTCAGCGACAAGTCGTGCTTCGTGCGGAACGCTTCCTCCTCGTCGTCCGACCAGAAGAAGTGCAGGCCGGACAGCCCGTTGACGCTCTCGTCGGCAGGGACTTCGAGGAGGATGTGCGGCAGGCGGTGCCGTCCCTGCGGATCCTTCTCCCGCTGGGCCAGCAGGTCGACGAACGACAGACCGCGGCGACCGACGATGCTGGCGATGTCTTCGACGTGCGTCAGCGTCTCGAGCAGGTCGGCGAGTGGCTTACCGGTCACGCGTTGCGCTTCGGCGCGAGTGGTGTCGGTGCCGGCTTGGTCGTAGACGATCAGCGTCGCGCCGTCGAGGCCGAGTTCGCTGAGCACCGTACGCATCCGGCGTTCGTTCAGGACGTACTCGTTCTTCTTGCCTCGGGACACGCGGTACAGCGGCGGCTGCGCGATGAAGACCCGGCCCTGCTTGATCAGCTCGGGCATCTGCCGGAAGAAGAACGTGAGCAGCAGCGTCCGGATGTGGCTGCCGTCGACGTCGGCGTCGGTCATGATGACGATCTTGCCGTACCGCAGCTTGGAGATATCGAACTCTTCGCCGATGCCGGTCGAGAGCGCCTGGATGATCGTGCGGATCTCTTCAAAGCCGAGAATTTTGTCGAGGCGTGCCTTCTCGACGTTGAGGATCTTGCCCTTGAGCGGGAGGATCGCCTGCGTGTTGTGGTCCCGGCCGCCTTTCGCGCTGCCGCCGGCCGAGTCGCCCTCGACGAGGTAGATCTCGGAGGACTCGACGTCCTTGCTCGTGCAGTCGTAGAGCTTGCCGGGCAGCCCACCGGAGTCGAGCGCGCCCTTGCGGCGGGTGAGCTCACGCGCCTTGCGGGCGGCCTCGCGCGCCTCGGCGGCGAGCACCGCCTTTTGGCAGATCTTCTTCGCGTCGGCGGGGTGTTCCTCGCACCACGTCTGCAAAGCGTCGCCCACGGCCGAACTGACCAACCCCTCGACCTCGCCGTTGAGCAGCTTGCCCTTGGTCTGGCCCTCGAACTGCGGGTCGGGCAGCTTGACGGAGATGACCGCGACGATGCCCTCCCGCCAGTCGTCGCCGGAGAGGGTCGGGCCGGAGCCCTTGAGGATGCCGGTGTTCCGGGCGTAGTGGTTGAGCGTGCGGGTCAGCGCGGTCTTGAAGCCCGAGAGGTGCGTGCCCCCGTCGGGCGTGTTGATGTTGTTGGCGAAGCAGGTGATCGACTCGCTGTAGGCGTCGACGTACTGCAGCGCGATGTCGCAGGCGAGCCGGCCGTCGTCGCTCTCGGTCTGGATCGACACGGGCGGGGCGTGCAGCGTGTTCTTGCCGGCGTTGAGGTCCTTGACCATCTGCCGGAGGCCATCGTCGAACTTGAAGACCTCGGTCTTCTCGCCTTGCGACGCGGGCGGGCCGCCGAGTTCCTCGGGGCGTTGGTCGGTGATGACGAGCTTGATGCCGGGGTTGAGGTAGGCGCGTTCGCGGAGACGGTTGGCGATGGTGGCGTAGTCGTGCCCGATGTCGCCGAAGACCTGTGGGTCGGGCTTCCAGGTGACCTTGGTGCCGCTGGCCTTGGCCTCGCCGACGACCTTGAGCGCGTCGGTGACCTCGCCGCGTTCGAAGGTCATGGCGTGGAGCTTGCCGTCGCGGGCGACCTCGACCTCGAGCCACTCCGCGAGCGCGTTGACACAGGACACGCCGACGCCGTGCAACCCGCCGGAGACTTTGTAAGCGTTGTTCTCGAACTTGCCGCCGGCGTGCAGGATGGTCAACACAATCTCGACCGTCGGCCGGCCGTTGAGCGTCGGGTTCTCGTGCTTGTACGGCCCGACCGGGATGCCGCGCCCGTTGTCGACAACGCTGATGGAGTCGTCCGGCTTGAGCGTGACTTTGATCTCGTCACAGTGCCCGGCCAGAGCCTCGTCGATCGCGTTGTCGACGACCTCCCAGACCAGGTGGTGCAGCCCCCGCGCATCCGTGCCGCCCACGTACATGGCCGGTCGCTTCCGGACGGCGGCGAGCCCCTCGAGGACGGAGATCGAGTCTTCCGAGTAGTCCGGGGTGATGGGGACTTCCGGGGAGTCCGGGGCTTCCGGGGTCGGGTCGGGCATGCGGTGGGTCCGAGTCGTGGCCGGGGCGATGCCGGAAAGGTCGCGGTGGCCACCGGTGGAGTTGCAAACACGGGCCGGGACGGGCGTCGAACCGGGCCAGAAACCGCCCGGCCGGACACGGTGAAAAGAAGTCCCGCGCAGGACCGGATTTTAGCTGATTTTCGTGGTTTCTGCCCACGAAGAGATCGGTCAAACACCCGGCAAAACAAGCGATTTTCGTCGGCCCGTGGCGGGTTACGGCAGGACCGTTTCCTTGGATTCGGCCGGGCTCGGATCGGGCGTGGTGCTGGCCGGATCCGACGGCGGTTCCGGCGGGTCGGAAACGGCCTCCAGTTCTCTCGGTTCGTCCTCAACGGCCGCCTCTTCGGACAGGTCCATCGACGACTCGGGCGCGAGCGAGTCACCCAGTGTTTCGTCGGCTTCGGAGGAATCGGGAGCGGGTGGTGCCGGCTCGGGAACGCCTTGTCCCAGCGGCGCGACCGGGATCTCGGCGGCCTCCGCCTCGACCGCGTCGAGTTTTGCCTGGGCGCGCGGACCGACCGTCGACATCTCTGGGTCCAGGTCGTTCTGGAACCGCGGGTCTTTGGCGTGCTCGACGGCGTGCTGCCACAGTTCCAAGGCCTCGTCGGTTTTGCCCAAGCGGAACAGCGTGTCGGCGAGGTGGTCCAGGATCACCGGGTTGTCGCCGTCGGGCCGATCCGCCGCGCGACGCAGCCACACCTCGGCTTCCTTGAACTTGCCCAGCTTGTAGTACACCCACCCGAGCGAGTCGAGGTACGCCGACTGCTGCGGGTCGGCGGCGTGCGCGATCTTGATCATGCGCTCGGCCTCGTCGAGCTTCCGGCCCGCGTTGGCCCAGAAGTAGCCGAGGTGGTTGTTCAACGTCGGGTCGTTCGGCTGGCGCTCGAGCAGGTCGAGCATCACCCGGTCGAAGTCGGCGGTCCGGTCGGCGGCGTAGTACAGGTCCGCCAACGCCAGGCCCGCCGCGTTATAAAGCGCGGGCTCGGCGTCCTCGTCCATAATCGCTTCGAGCCGGGGCTCGGCGGTCGGCAGTGGCAGGTCGGCAACGGTCCGGATCGTCTCGGCCGTCACGGCGTTGCGCTGGTTGGGCTCGGCGATGGCCATCGCGGCGTCGAGCAACGCGAGGGCTTCATCGGAACGGCCCGTCCGACTCAACAAACGCGCTAACCCGATGTTACGCAGCAGGCTCTCGGGTTGCTGGCGTAGCCAGCGTTCCTCGAGCGCATCAAGCTTCGTTTGGTTGCCGGTCCGACGGTAGAAGTCGCGGGCGGCCTGCACGACTTCGTTGTCGTCCGGGGCCTCTGCGAGCAGCGTTTCAACGATCGCGGCCGCCTTGTCGGCACGGTTGGTCGCCCGGTACACGTCGATCAGCAGCAGCTTCGCGTCGCGGTCATCCGGGTCGCGTTGCAGTAACGCGTCGAGGATCTGCTCGGCCCGGTCGTAGTCCCGGCGGGCCTC
This sequence comes from Phycisphaera sp., assembly GCA_028285385.1. Taxonomy (GTDB): domain Bacteria; phylum Planctomycetota; class Phycisphaerae; order Phycisphaerales; family Phycisphaeraceae; genus CAZIXN01. Next base: position 758 of record JANQPR010000007.1, on the reverse strand, counting down.
GAAGGTCACCGCCACGGTGAGCTGCGCGGTGCGGGAGTTCGGGATCTGCTGAAGCATACGCCGCACGAGCCGCTGGTAGTTCTGCGGATAGTCCTCGAGCTTGCCACCGGCGTTGTCGTAGAGGTTGAGCAACTCGGCGTAGATCAGTTCCTGCTTCGGCTCGCGCGTCAGGGCGTCGAGCAGCGTTCGCTCGGCGTCGGCGACGCGGTCCATGCGGACGAGCAGCCGAGCCTTCTCGACGACGAGCGCGAGGTCGGCAGGGTTCCGCTCGATCAGTTCGGTGAGCAGGGCCAACGCCTCGGGCCGGCGGTCGAGCCGGAGCAGGATACCGACGCGGAGCCGGTCCAAACGCGGGTCGTCGATCTTGTCGGCAATGGCTGCGGTGACTGCCTCGGCGCCGGCGTAGTCCCCCGCCACGGCAAGCAGCCTCGCCTTCTCAACCCGCGCCAACGGCGGTGCTCCGTCTGACGAAAGCACCTCGTCCAACAGTTCGGTCGCGACGTCGGGTTGGTCGGTCTCAGCAAGAACGACCGCTTCGAGCGTCCGCACCGAGGGCCGCCGCCGCTGTTGAGTCGGCAGCGAATCAAACGCGTCGAGCAAGGGGCCCCGGTTTGGCGACATCGCCAGCACCGCGCCGGCGCGGCGGGCCGCGTTGCGCGGGTCGGCGTCGATCGCGTCGGCGGCGCGGACCAACGCGGCGGAACGGTCGTCGACCTCGGCTTCCTCGCCGAGTTGCAGGGCGAGGAAGCGCTCGAGCA
>JANQPR010000004.1 GCA_028285385.1 Phycisphaera sp. | reverse complement strand
GAGCCGGACGTACTCGGCGGTCAGGTCGCAGCCCAGCCAACAGCACCACGCTTCGCCTAGCCCCAGATGGACGCTCAGGGCCACGTCCTTGCGCTTCATTTTCTCGCTGAGCTTGCGTTCCTCCGCCGGCTTGAGCGGCAGCGGCTGCCCGCGCTTGAACACCGCCCGGCGTTCCACGGCGATGCTAAGCCGTTCCGGCGCGATTGCTGCGCCGCTGTTGCCCACCGCCATCGCGATCCGGCCCCAGTTCGGGTCGGCGCCGGCGACGGCGCACTTGACCAGCGGGCTTTCCACAATGGCCCGGCCGACTCGGTCCGCGTCCCGCACCGACTTCGCCCCGTCGACGTACACCCGGAAGACTTTGGTGCCGCCCTCGGCGTCTCGCATGATCTGTTCGGCGAGGCTCATCGCGACCTGGGTGAGCTCGTTCGTGAAGTTCTCGTACACCACGCCGCTGGTGCGGGAGATCAAGCGGTTTTCTGATTGTCCGCTTGCCAGGGCGTACAACGTGTCGCTGGTGCTCTGGTCGCCATCGATTGAAATGCGGTTGTAGGTTTTCGCCGCGGCATCGCGGAGCGCCGACTGCAACACCTCGGGCTTGATGTCCGCGTCGGTGGTGAAAAAGCCCAGCGTCGTCGCCATGTTCGGCGCGATCATGGCGGCGCCCTTGGTGATGCCCGCGATGGTGATCTTTTTGCCGTTGAGCGTATAGGTCGTGACCGCCGACTTGGTCCGCGTGTCGGTGGTCAGGATCCCGGTCGCGGCGGCCTGGTCTGCCTTCACGCCCCGGCCCAGCGTCTTGGCTACCTGTGCGATGCCATCGGTGATCTTTGTGATCGGCAGCGGCTGGCCGATCACCCCGGTCGACGCGGGCAAGACCTGATGCGGCGCACAGCCGATGGCCTCGGCGGAGGCGCGACACATCGCGATGCAGTCGTCGGCCTCGTCCCGGCCGGTCGCGACGTTGGCGTTGCCGCTGTTGCAGACGATCGCGCGGGCCCCGGTGTGCTTGCCCTGGGTCCGGCAGCGCTTCAAGTGCTTCTTGCCGATCCGCACCGCCGCGCCGGGGACCTTGTTCGTCGTGAACACCCCCGCCGCGGCGCACGGCCCGTCGGCGACGATCAGCGCCAGGTCCGGCTTCCCGCTCTCCTTGATCCCGCACGTCCCGCCGGCGGCGCGGAAGCCCTTGGGCCGGGTAATGCTGCCTTTCGGTGAATCGGCCATGACCCGGATGGTACCGGACGTGCGGGTCGCTATATTCGGGGCCGTGGAGCTTTGCTCCGGCCTGTTCAACACCCACCCCCGCACCCGAGGTGCCCCATGCCCGTTGCCGACTTCGCCACCTACAAGCAGATGCTGGAGAACGCGTTCGAAAACAAGTTCGCGTACCCGGCGATCAACGTGACCAGCGAGATCACCGCCAACGCCGCGCTCAAGGCCTTCGCCGACCTCAAGTGCGACGGCATGATCCAGGTCAGCACGGGAGGCGGGAAGTTCGCCTCCGGGCAGGCGCTCGGCGACATGGTGCTGGGCGCGATCAGCATCGCCGAGCACATCCACCGCGCCGCGGCGAAGCTCGACGTCAACGTCGTCCTGCACACCGACCACTGCCCGCCGAACGCGGTGGACACGTTCATGGTCCCGCTGATCGAGGAGTCGGAGCGCCGCGTCAAGGCCGGCGAGCTGCCGCTGTACAGCTCGCACATGCTCGACGCGTCGGGTCTTCCGCTGGAAGAGAACCTCGACCTGTCCGTGCCGATCTACGAGCGCATGGCCAAGATCGGGCAGGTCATCGAGATCGAAGCCGGCGTCGTCGGCGGCGAAGAGGACGGCGCGGCCGGCTCCGAGGACACGCCCGACGACCAGCTCTACACGACCCCCGCGGACATGGTCCGCGTTTACGAACGCATGTCCGAGGTCGACGGCGTGTACATGTTCGCCGCGACGTTCGGCAACGTGCACGGCGCGTACAAGCCAGGGGCCGTGAAGCTCCGGCCGAAGCTGCTCAAGGAAGGGCAGGACGCGATCAAGGCGAAGTTTGGGCCCGACGCGAAGTTCTACCTCGTGTTCCACGGCGGCTCGGGCTCCGCGAAGCACGAGATCGAGGAGACGCTGCAGTACGGCGTGGTGAAGATGAACGTCGACACCGACTGCCAGTACGCGTTCAGCCGGGCCGTCGCCGACCACTTCTTCAAGAACTACGACGGCGTGCTGAAGATCGACGGCGAGGTCGGCAACAAGAAGGTCTACGACCCGCGCAGCTACCTCAAGGCCGCCGAGTCCGCGATGGCCGAACGCGTGAAGGAGGCCTGCTATGACCTCCACGCCGAGGGCAAGACCCTCGCGGCGGTGACCGCGTAATCGCGGTTGGATAACTGAGATCGCGGGAAGCCCACGGAGTTTGTTCGTGGGCCATCGCATCCCTTTCCCACGAGTATTATGCCCGACCGAAAGCGGCCTCGGCCAGACCTCAAGGTCCGGTCGTCGCGCTCCGATACCGTTATTATGTCTGATCACGCCGAGAGCGATCCGCCGCGCCTGAATCAGAAGCGTGGCATGGGTCTGGACGCGTTCTCAATTGAAGAAGACGGTGTTCACGTGAAGATGCTCGGGCCGGGCCGAGGCGGCGAACACCTCGCCACGTTCATGTCGATCCCGGCCAAATCGATCCGCGTCACCGCGGCCCCGGCGTGGACCAAGCCCGCGCTGCTAGTTTCTTTGGGGGGTTGGCTTTTTGGTTTGGCACTGTTCGCGCAGATCGCCGACGCGACCAACGACCTCTGGGGGTGGGCACAGGTCGGGATGGCGGGGATGGTCGTGCTCGCCGTCGGGATCGTCCTCGGGTACGTCTACGTCCACTTCAACTGGCGACCCGGCTTCCTGGTCTACGCCGGAGAAGGCAGCCAACTCGTGCTGCGGGAAGACAAGCCTTCACGGGACGCGGTGTCGAACTTCGTCGAGACGATGCAGGCGGCCAAGCGTGACCATTTCCTGGGCCGGATCTGCAAAACGGTTGAGGTCGACCCCTCGTTCAATCCGCGGTTGGCCGTGCACAACCTGTGCAACGCGGGCCTCTTGACCGAGCAACAGCGGGATGAACTGGAGACACGCATCGAATCGACCCTCGCCCCACAGGGGGACTTCGGTTTCGCCAAGGCGGGTTGATTCATCGGCGCGTCCACCGATCCACAAACGCCGCGTACTGCTCGGGGGTGTCGATGCCCGGGTGGGGGGCCGCGGCGTGGACGATCTTGATCGCGTAGCCGTGCTCGAGGACGCGGAGCTGTTCGAGCTGCTCGGCGCGCTCGAGCGGCGTCGGCTCGAGGCCGCGGTAGACCCGCAGGAAGTCTCGGCGGTAGGCGTAGAGGCCCGGGTGTTTGTAGAGCGTGGCGTTCGGCTTGGTGCCGAGCAGCTCGGCGTCGCGGTCGTAGGGGATCAGCGACCGGGAGAAGTACATCGCTCGGCCGTTACGGTCGAGCACGAGCTTCACCACGTTGGGGTTGGTCGGGTCTTCGTGGTCGTCGAAAGGCGAGGCGAGCGTGGCCATCTGCGCCTCGGGGTCGGATGCCAGGCCTTGAATCAGCGCATCGATCGTTTCGGCGGGGGCTTCGGGCTCGTCGCCTTGAACGTTGACGATCAAGTCTGTGCTGTCTCCAACAATCTCGATCGCTTCGGCGATGCGTGAGGTCCCGTTGGGGTGCTCGCCGGTCATCACCGCCTCGCCGCCGAAGGCTAGCACGGCGTCGAGGATGCGCTCGTCGTCGGTTGCGACGACGACCCGCGAGACCAACTCGGCTTCGTGGACCCGTTCGACGACGTGTTGGATCAGGGGTTTGCCCGTCTCCGCGGCGAGTGGCTTGCCGGGGAAGCGGGAGGACGCGAACCGGGCCGGGATCACCGCGAGGGCTGAAGGGTCGACCGACGCCACGGGTCAGCCGCCGCCTTCGAGCGACTTGCGGGCATTGCGGATCGCCTCGAGCTGGTCGCGGATGTCCTTGTAGTTGATGTCGGCCTGGAGCAGGGCGGAGGCGTGCTGCTGCGCCTTCTCGAGGTGTTCGTCGTCGCTCTTGTCGGCGCCGACCTTCTTGTGCGCGAGCATCAGGTCGTAGCGGAGTTCCTTGCCGACGTTGTCGTCCTTGACCTCGTGGTTGTTGAAGCCTTCCTGCAGGGTGGCGATCGCTTCGTCGAGCCAGTCCTTCTGCATGAACGCCCGGCCGAGCAGCACGTGAGACGCGGACCGGCTCTTGGGCTCTTTCGTCGCCTGCTGGAGCATGCCGATCGCCTCGTCGAGCATGTTCGCCTGGAAGAGGCGGCGCCCGAACTCGTACTTGAGCCGGAGGTCGGTCGGGTAGTTCTTGACGCGGTCCTGGTATTCGCCGAGCTCGAAGTCGAGGCGTTCCTTGACGGCGGCGTCGTACTTCTCGCGGTACTCCTCCGAGTCGGGCGCGGCGTCGACGAACTGCTTGTAGTCGCGGACGGACCGCTGCAACTGCTTCATCTTGATGTCGCCGGCCCGAGACTTGTAGCGGTACTGCGTGGTGGTCTCGTAGGCGGCCTTGAGCAGTTCGATGGCCTCGTCCTCGTGCTCATTCTGACCGGTGCGGGTGAGCGCGTCGACGAGCTTGGTGAGCTTGTCGACGTCTTCGGGGTCTTCTTCGTACTCGGCGCGGCGTGCGGCGATGAGGCGTTCGTCCTGTGTGCCGGACGTGTCGAGCTCCGCCTGGATGAGTTCCTGTTCTTCGGAGCCTTTGACGTTCTCGAGGGAGGTCTTTGCCTCCTTGCGGTCCATGGTGTACTTCTGGGCCTCGAGGTCCTTGAGCTCAGCGATCAGGTTCTGGTCGCCCGGGTCCATGGCGATGGCGCGGCGGTGGCAATCGACGGCCTTGTCCCACGCCCCGATGTCGCCGAAGCGGTCACGGACGTGCAGGTAGAGCTTCTTGTCGGGCTTCTTGGCGGCGGCGTTGAAGTCGGCGGCCATCTCGCCGATCCAGTACGCGATCTCGGCGAGGTTGTAGCTGTCGTCGGACTCGTGGTCCTGCTCGCCGTCCGCGGCGACGGCGTTCTTCATCACGTCGTAGGCCAGCGACGGGTTGGTGAAGTCCATCGCCCAGATCTTCTCGGCGTGGAGCATCTTGTCGATCGTCTCGTCGCCGAGCTTCTTGAGCTTGTCCTTCATGCCCGCGGGCTTGCCGCCGGAGACCTTCCGCCGTTTGGCCACTTCGAGCAGGGCCTCGTGCTTGTCCATCGCGTCGGGCATGTGGCGGAGCCCGTTGACGTAGAGCTCGACGGCGTAGTCGTAGTTCTTGGCGTCGGCGACGGTCTCGGCGTGCTCGAAGAACTTCCGGCCCTTCTTGGGGTCGCGCTTGTACCCGTCGGCTTTGGCCTTGGCCTTGCCGCCATCACCGCTGGTCTTGCTCTTGCCGAATAACGCCACGGACGCACCTCGATAGAAGCCGTTCGAATCCCAACCGCCTCCCGTACCGGCACGCGGTCGACCCAGCCCCGCAGTGTACCGTATGCCTCGGCCAGCCCGGAACCGGCCGCCGACTACGCCGGCCGCGCAAAAACGGCCGAAAGGGCTCGACCAGGAACGCCAAGCATGACACGACCGACACGCATCGCGATCCACGGGGCCGACGGACGCATGGGCCAACGCCTGGTGGCGCTCGGGCGGGCGGACGATCAACTCGAGGTCGTCGTGACGTTCGACGTGGACCGGCCGATCCGCGCCGCGGCGTTGAACGGCGTCGACGCTTTGATCGACTTCTCCGTACCCGCGGCGCTGCCGGCGGTGGTCGAGGCGGTGACTGAAGCGGGCTGTTCGTTGGTCCTGGGGACGACGGGGCTAGCGGACGAACACGAAGTATTGTTGAGCCACGCCGCGGCCAAGGCCCCTGTGTTGCCCGCGTCGAACTTTTCGCTGGTCGTTAACGTCCTGCACCACCTCGCCGCGCAGGCGGTGCAGTTGCTCGGCGACGGCTGGGACCTCGAAGTCCTCGAAGCCCACCACCGCTACAAGCAGGACGCACCGTCGGGCACCGCGCTCGCGCTGGCGGACACGCTCGCTAATGCCGCTCGGCGCGACCCGTCGTGCATCCAACTGGCCCGACACGGGCACGACGCCAAGCGCGACCCGACCGACATCACCGTACAAACGATCCGCATCGGTGATCACCCTGGCGAGCACACGGTCTACCTCGCCGCGCCGGGCGAGCGGCTGGAGCTCAAGCACGTCTCGACCAGCCGGGACAGCTACGCGACCGGCGCGTTGCGCGCGGCGAAATGGCTCGTCACGGAGAACAAGCCGGCGGGGCGGTACACGATGCGTGACGTGTTGGGGCTGTAGTCCGCGGTCAGCCCGTGGAGGTAGTGCGTTGAACGCAACGTGTCCGAAGCAGCGCAAGCCCGGACAGGGCGACGCCCGTCAGCATCGGCTCGGGGATAATCGCGGTGAAGGTGGTGTCGGGGACGATCGCGTTATCGAAACGGAGGATTCCGCCCGTGGTGTTGATGAAGGGGCTTACGTCCCATTGAATGATTTGGCCGGTCCCGATGACGGGGCCGAGGTCGGTGGTCATGTCCCAGCCGTCGACGGTGTTGCCGGTCGGGCCGTTGAACAGGTCGAGACCGCTGAGCCCGCCGTCGGACGACCGCGAAAACCCGACCGTGTCGATGTCGTCGTTGATGAAAGTTCTCGTCGGGACCAGGAAATCGAACAGGCCCAAGCCGTCGATGGAGATGCGGGCCGAGGTGTGTTGGATCGCGTAGTTGGTGCTGGCAAAGTTGACCCGGTCGTCGGTGTCGCCCAGGGCTGTGATCACGAAATCGGCCGGGCCGAACGGGTTGCCGCCGAGTGTGCCGGACCCCCGGCCCTCGTGGATGAACGATATCTCGACGGCCGAAGCTGTCAGCGGGAACGCGGCGACGACTAGGCACGCGGCGACGGGTAAAGGCTGCCAGGGTTTCATCGGTCTTTCTCCGGGTGGTGGTGCCGTCACGACGCCGCCTAGAACATGTTGGCCGTCTGCAAGATAGTGGTCGGTATGGCTGTCCGCCAACCTTTTTCTACGGTTGATCGGAACGGGAAAAAGCCATCGGATTCTCTCTGCCTGAGCCGGCCAGATTGATTCAGGACGTCGCCAACGCTGCGGGTTCTGGCGTCGCTGGGATCGGTTCCGTCACGTCGAGCCGTTCCCACGCCCCGCCGCGGAAGCGGACGACGTATAGCGCCGCCAGCACGATCACGTACGCCGTGAGCGCCAGCCAGGGCCCGACCGCGCCGCCCGTCGGCCAGAGCACGGACACGCCGTACCCGCCGCCGATCAACACGACCACCGCCGCGATCGGCGTCGCCACCGCCGGCCAGAGCGTGTCCCCCGCGCCCCGCAAGGCGCTGCTGTAGACGACCTGAGTGCAGTCGAACGCCTGGAACACCATCGCGACGATCAGCAGGTGCCACGCCCGGCGGGCGACGTCGGCGTCGTCCGTCAGCAACGCGATGATCTCGGGGCCGGCGAAGACGTACACCGCGGACACCACCGCGAGGTAACCGAGCCCCATGCCGTTGCCCCACCGGGCGAACCGGCGGGCGCGGAGCGTGCTGCCCTCACCGATCGCCCGGCCGACCGCGGAACTCACCGCCACGCCCATGCCGACGCACGGGATGATCGCGACCTCGAAGCACTTGAGCGCGATGTTGTTGGCGGCGAGCTCGGTGGTGCCGAAGCGCCCGATGAGCCAGAGCGTGAACAACGCGAAGGTCGCGATGTCCGCGGCGAAGTGCACGCCGATGGGCAGCCCGAGCTTGAGCAACTTGGCGAGTTGGGCGCGGTGCGGCCGCCAGCCGTGGAACACGCCGTACTCCCGCGCGAGCCTGGGCCGGACCCACCACGCCACGAGCACCAGCAGGTTGACGACCGACGCCGCGGTGGTGGCCCACGCCGCGCCCGCCATGCCGAGCTCGGGGAAGCCGAGTTTTCCGAAGATCAGCGCGTAGTTGGCAACCACGTTGAACAGGTTGCTGAGCACGGTGGCCCAGAGCCCGATCATCGGCCGGTGGATGCCGTTGAAGAAGTTGGCGACGCCGACCGCGGCGACCGTCGGACCGACGCCGAGCAGCCCGATCTGGACGTACTCGGTCTCGAGCGCCGCGACGCCTTCCCCGTGGCCGGCCCATGCGAACAGCGCCGGGATCGTCGGCCACAGCGCGACCGCCGACCCGCCCAGCGCCAGCGAGACCCACAAGCCCTGCCAGGTGTACGCCGCGCACGCCGGCTTCTGCCCCCGACCGAAGTGCTGGGCGACGAGCGTATTGACCGCGCCCATCGCGCCCATGCCGAAGGCAATGAACGTGAACAGCGTGATGCCCGCGGGGACGATCGCGGCCTGTGGCTCGGTGCCGAGCTGCGAGACCATGACGAAGTCCACGAGGCTCATTAGCGTCCGCGACACCATGGACCCGATGATGGGCCCCGCCAGGACGAGCAGCGCGATCGGCAGCGCCCGTGCAGGTCTGGTTTGGCCTTCAGCCGCAGCACCGGCGCTTGCGGGGGTGGGTGGGGTGGACACGGGGCAGAGCCTCGCACCGGGGCATGCCGGGGCGCGGGTTATACCCGCCGCGGCGCGTTCGTTCTAGCGTCAAACCTCCACGCTGTCATCGGGCGGAGGCAACGAGTGGCGGGCGGGTTTGGGCTGTCGGGCGCATTCATCGTCGCTAGACTCTGGTGTCCCATGGTGGTCGTGTTGGCTTTGCCAGTGACGCGACTGCGATCGATACCCCCTGCCGTTCGGAGGTTTGATGCGTTGACCGATTCAACCGCTCCCGGAAGTGTCGTTGCCCCCGCCGCAACTTCGCCGTCCATGAAGTCCACCACGCCGGCGGCGGTGGACATGGCCGCGTTTCGAACGGGCACCGGCCAGGTCCGGGCGTTCCTCGACCACCACTTCCTGCACTTCAACAGCCGGGAGCTCGTCGCGGCGGCCAGGGGGTTTGAGGCGCACCTCGACGCGGGCGGCAAGATGATGGTCACGCTCGCCGGGGCGATGAGCACGGCCCGCATCGGCCGAACCCTCGCGCGGATGATCCGGGAAGACAAGGTCCACGCGGTCACCTGCACCGGGGCGAACCTCGAAGAGGACGTGTTCACGCTGCTCTCGGCGGACGAATATGAACACTGCCCGAACTGGCGGGCGCTCTCGGCCGAGGACGAGCAGGCGCTGGCCGACCGCGGCATGAATCGGGTGACGGACACCTGTATCCCCGAAGACGTGATGCGCCACGTCGAGGGTCGGTTGCGCGGGGTCTGGGAACGCACGCTCAAGAGCCACGAGCGCTTCTTCCCGTTCGAGTTCTTCTACGAGGTACTCGACCAGCCCGACCTCGCCCAACACTTCCAGGCCCCACCGGAAGACTCTTGGTTGTTGGCCGCGAAGGAGAAGGGCATCCCGGTCTACACGCCCGGCTGGGAGGACTCGACCATCGGCAACATCTTCACCGCCTGGGCGATGCAGGAGGAGGTGTTCAACCACACGGCCCTGCGCACCGGCACCGAGCAGCTCGCACACCTGGCCCGGTGGTACCGTGAGCGCTGCAACCTCAACCACGCCGGGCCCAGCGTCGGCTTCTTTCAGATCGGCGGCGGGATCGCGGGCGACTTCCCGATCTGCGCGGTGCCGATGATGCGGCAGGACCTCAAGTGGGAGGACACGCCGTACTGGGGCTACTTCTGCCAGATCAGCGACGCCGACACGAGCTACGGCGGCTACAGCGGCGCCGTGCCCAACGAGAAGATCACCTGGGGCAAGTTGGCGGTCGAAACGCCGAAGTTCATGATCGCCAGCGACGCGACGATCGTGGCCCCGCTGATCTTTGCGTACGTGTTGGGGGACTGAGTCCGGGCGAGGCCGCCGGCTCACCACTCGTCGTTGTGGTAGATCGCTTCCTTTGGCCCAATGATGGTCGGGTCGAGCGCGGCGAGGATGTCCTCGTTCTTGTCCGGGTACTCGAGCTTGCTCAAAACGAAAGCCAGCGTGTTCAGGCGGGCCCGCTTCTTGTCGTCGGAACGCACGACGGTCCAGGGCGCGGTGATGGTGTCGGTGGCCATGAACATCGACTTCTTGGCTAGCGTGTAGTCGTCCCACATCGCGAGCGACTTCATGTCCACCGGGCTGAGCTTCCACTGTTTGAGCTTGTCGGACGCGCGGGAGAGGAAGCGGCGGAGTTGTTCTTCCCGGCTCACGGAGAACCAGAACTTGAACAACGTGATGTCGTTCTCGATCAGCATGTTCTCGAGCATCGGGACTTCGCGCAGGAAGATGTGGTGTTGCGCGTCGGTGCAGAACCCCATGACCGGCTCGACGACGGCGCGGTTGTACCAGGACCGGTCGAAGAAGACCATCTCGCCCGAGGTAGGTAGGTGTTTGACGTAGCGTTGGAAATACCATTGGCCCTGCTCGCGTTCGGTGGGCTTCTCCAGGGCCACGACGCGTGCGGTCCGTGGGTTGAGGTGCTCCATGAACCGCTTGATCGTGCCGCCTTTGCCGGCGGCGTCCCGGCCCTCGAACAGGAGCAGGACCCTCTTGCCCTCCTGGCGGATGTGGCGCTGGGCCTTGAGCAGTTCCACCTGCAGGTTGCGTTTCTGTTTCTCGTAGGTGTCGCGCGAGAGCTTCCGTTGGTACGGGTAGGACTCGCAGAGGATGTCTTTCCGGTCGGCCAGGCGGATGCGTTCTTGGAGTTCCGCCGGGATCAAGCCGTCCGGGATGCCCAGATCGGGCGTGGGCTCGGGCGTCGGGGGCGGGGCGGTGGCGGTGGTGACGGGGGCGGCGGTCAACGCGGTGTTCCTTGGACGGGGAGGCCGGGCTTGCGGTGCGACTCGGACAGACTCTGATTGCTGGTCGGCCATCCGGGGCGGGGCGTGCAGCGGGCGACCGGAAAAGTCATTCTCGACAGCGTCGGTCGTGCCGGCTAGGCGGGCCCGGGTTTGCGTTCTCCGGCCAGATGAGGCAGACTACTGGGCTTCGCACCGGGCCACGCCGGCTCGACGCGTACTTTCCACCAAGCCCACCCGTGTAGGACCTGTTTTCATGGCGATCCGGATCAAAGCCCGTAACGGCGAATCGGCCGAGCAGTTGCTGCGGCGGTTCAAGAAGCTCTGCGAGAAGGAAGGGCTGACCAAGGACATCAAGAAGCGGCAGTACTACGAGAAGCCGTCGGAGCGGAAGCAGCGGGCGCTGCGGAAGTCCACGAAGCGGGTCGGCTCGGGCCGGTGAGCCCGGGCGTTGGTGGGGCTAGATCGGTAGCGATCCAACCGGCTGGTCCTCGGCCGGTTTTTCGTGCGCCAGGGGGTTGAGCCCGAGGGGATCGTCTTTTCGGGGCCCGGAGCCGGGTGGCCCGATAGTTTCAGAACTTGCGTCGGGCGGCGATTGCCCTATTCTGCGGCGAGTCCCCGAACAGCGGATCGCGGAGTCCGATTATCGGGTCCAGTCTGACTCACGCCCGGCCGTGCGAACGTCACGGCCGGCTTGGCTTCACACCCCGAAACGGCCCTGGGCCGAACCCGGGCTCAACCCCCGGAAAAGGAAGGATTCACACCCCATGCTTGACCGCCTGCTTGCCGTGGCTTCGTCCCCCGACGGAACGACCGTGCTGCCCGTGACGCTCGCCGCCGAGGTGGCGGGGCTGCCCGCGGCGTACCTGCTGGCGCCGATCGGCGCGGTGGCGGCGCTGGTGTTTGCCTTCGTGTTCTACCGCGGGTTCATGGCGACCAGCGAGGGCGACGACAACATGATCCGCATCGCCCAGGCGGTGCGCGACGGGGCGTACGCCTACCTCGGCCGGCAGGCGAAGGTCGTCTACACCGTGATCGCGGTGATGGTTGCGCTGCTGCTGGTGTTGGCGTTCGGGTTGAAGCTGCAGGACGAGCTCACGCCGCTGGGCGTCGCGGTCGCGGCGACCTTGTCGGGCATCTGTGGCTTCCTGGGCATGAAGACCGCGACCAACGCCTCGGCCCGCACGGCGCACGCGGCGAAGCAGTCGCTCAACGACGGCCTCAAGGTCGCGTTCCGTGCCGGCGCCGTGATGGGTTTGTGCGTCACCGGCTTCGCGCTGCTCGACGTCTCGGTGTGGTTCTTCGTCCTGAACCAGATGGAAGGCTTCACGCTCGTCGAGATCACGACGATCACGCTGAGCTTCGCGATGGGCGCGTCGCTGCAAGCGTTGTTCGCCCGTGTCGGCGGCGGGATCTACACCAAGGCCGCGGACGTCGGCGCGGACCTGGTCGGCAAGGTCGAGGCGGGCATCCCCGAAGACGACGCGCGGAACCCGGCGACCATCGCAGACAACGTCGGCGACAACGTCGGCGACGTCGCGGGCATGGGCGCCGACCTGTACGAGTCGTACTACGGCTCGATCCTCGCGGCGATGGCGCTGGCCGCCGCGGCGTCATTCCGGCTCGGGCTAGAGTCGGCCGAGGCCGCGTCGCTGGTCGTCGCGCCGCCGGCGCTGGCGGGCCTGGGCATCCTCTGCTCGATCATCTCGATCTTCGGCGTCCGGGCCAAGGAGAACGCCAGCTTCGCGCAGCTGCTCAAGAGCCTGCACGCCGGTGTGTGGATGAGCTCGGGGCTGATCGTCGTCGGCTCGGCGGGTTTGCTGTACTTCCTCCTGGGGCAGAACGAAGCGGTCAGTTGGCTGGGGATCTGGGGCGCAATCATCGCCGGGCTGATTGCGGGTCTGGTGATCGCCTGGGGCACGGAGCGGTACACGAGCTACGAGCACAGGCCCACGCAGCGCATCGCCGAGCAGGCCGAGACCGGGCCGGCGACGGTGATCATCGCGGGCATCGCCGAGGGCATGATCTCGTCGTGGATCCCGCTGCTGACGACGGTGATCGCGATCATCACGGCGTTCACGCTGGCCGGCGGCAACGAGACGTTCCTGATGGGCGTGTTCGGCGTCGGCGTCGCGGCGGTCGGCATGCTCTCGACCCTGGGCATCACGCTCGCCACCGACGCCTACGGCCCGATCGCCGACAACGCCGGCGGCAACGCCGAGATGACCCACCAGCCCCCGCAGGTCCGCGAGCGCACGGACATGCTCGACTCGCTGGGCAACACCACGGCGGCGACCGGCAAGGGTTTCGCGATCGGCTCGGCGGCGCTGACCGCGCTGGCGCTTCTCGCGGCTTACGTCACAACCGTGCAGACGTCGCTGGACAAGCAGGTCCGCGTCATCGAGCCCGAAGCACTCGTCGAGTACGCCAAGGAGAACCCGTCGGCACCGAGCGGCAAGATCAACCCGGTGCACGTCGGCCACGGGGTGTTCGCGTTCCCGCTTCGAGGCGAGAGCCACGCCGGCATCATGCTCAACGCCGTCGACCGCGAGGCGGTGATGGACGCGTTGTCCGCCGGCCCGGGTTCGGGCGAGATGTCCGTCGAGCCGCACGGTGAGCCCGGCACGCTTTACGACGCGAAGATCGCCACCGGCGACGGCGAGACGCTCGAGTTCCAGATCGTCCCCGCCACCGCCGCGACGCTGCCGCAGATCATGGCCTACTACAACGTCACGCTGATGAACCCGCGCGTGCTCTGCGGGCTGTTCCTGGGCGTGATGCTCGTGTTCACCTTCTGCGCGATGACGATGAACGCGGTCGGGCGCGCGGCCTACCGGATGATGAACGAGTGCCGCCGGCAGTTCAAGATCATGAAGGACGGCTTCAAGGCCGACGGTGTGAGCGAGGCCGATCTCGAAGACCCGACGAAGTGGCCGTTCGAGACGACGGTCGACGGGCACAAGTACCCGGACTACGCGAACTGCGTGGCGATCTCGACCGGCGGGGCGCTGCGGGAGATGGTCGCGCCGTCGCTGCTGGCGGTGATCGTGCCGATCCTGGTCGGTCTGGTGCTCGGCGTCCCGGCCGTGATGGGCCTGCTCGCCGGCACGCTGGTCTGCGGCTTCGCCGTCGCGATCTTCATGGCCAACGCCGGCGGCGCGTGGGACAACGCCAAGAAGTACATCGAGTCCGGCCAGCACGGCGGCAAGGGCAGCGAGAACCACAAGGCCACCGTCGTGGGCGACACCGTGGGCGATCCGTTCAAGGACACGTCGGGCCCGTCGCTGAACATCCTGATCAAGCTGGTCAGCGTCGTGAGCGTCGTGTTCGCCGCGGTGATCGTGAAGTTCTCGCCGGTGGTCGCCGAGGCGCTGGGGCTGGGGTGATCCTCGAGGCAAGCCGGTGTGTTGTAACTTTGCCCGCCCAGCGATCGACTAGACTCGTGGCATGACTTCGCGTGAGGATTTCACCAGCCGTTCGGGCACGTCCACCGCGACCGAGGCCGAGGCGCACGGGTTCGCGGTCGAGGCGGCTCGGCTGCTCGCCGACACGAAATGCGAGGACGTGGTCGTGTTCGACGTGCGCGGGTTGAGCCACGTCACGGACTTCGTCGTCATCGGCACGGGCACGTCCGACCGGCAGATGAAGTCGGTCGCCGAAGATGTCGAAGAGCTCGGCGCGAGCCAGGGTTTTGACCGCTACGGGCAGGAGCGTGACGACTCGACGACGTGGGTCGTCGCCGACTTCGTCGAGGTCGTGGTGCACCTGTTCGAGCCGAACACCCGGGCCCACTACGACCTGGAGATGATGTGGGGTGACGCGCCGCAAGTCCACTGGCGGCGGGAAAAGTGACCGCCTCGGTCGCGCACGGAGACGAGACGGTGCGGTACATCAGCACGCGGGGCGAGGCCCCCGCCCTGAACTTCGAGGACGTCCTGCTCGAGGGCCTGGCCCGCGACGGCGGGCTCTACGTGCCCGATCGGTGGCCGACACTCGACGCCACGCAGTGGCCGACCTTCCGCGGCCGGCACTACGCCGACCTCGCCTGCGAGGTGATGTGGCCGTTCGTGGACGGCACGATCCAACGCGGCGACTTCGAGCGGATTGTTTGCGGGGCGTACTCCCGGTTCAGGCATCAATCGATTGCCCCGCTCGTGCAGATCGGCCCGAACCTCTGGGTGATGGAGCTCTTCCACGGCCCGACGCTGGCGTTCAAGGACGTCGCGATGCAGGTGCTCGGCGGCTTGTTCGACCACGTGCTCTCCAAGCGCGACGCCCGGCTGACCATCGTCGGCGCGACCTCCGGTGATACGGGCAGTGCCGCGATCGAGGCCGTGCGCGGGCGCGACCGTGCGGACATCTTCATCCTGCACCCCAAGGGCCGAACCAGCGAGGTGCAACGCCGGCAGATGACCACGGTCGACGCCGCCAACGTGCACAACCTCGCGGTCGGGGGCACGTTCGACGACTGCCAGGACCTCGTCAAGGGTATGTTCAACGACGCGTCGTTCCGCGATCGGTTGAACCTTTCCGGCGTGAACTCGATCAACTGGGCCCGCGTGCTGCCGCAAGCCGTGTACTACGTGACCGCGGCCGCGCAGCTCGGCACGCTCAACGGCGGCCCCGCGCCGCGCTTCTGCGTCCCGACCGGGAACTTCGGCGACATCTACGCCGGGTACATCGCCGCGCAGATGGGCCTGCCCGTCGAGCGCCTGATCGTGGCGTCCAACAGCAACGACATCCTCACCCGCGTCTTCGCCACCGGCGACCACATGCTCGGACAGGTGCACGCCACCATGTCGCCGTCGATGGACATCCAGATCAGCTCGAACTTCGAACGGCTTTTGTTCGACGTGCTTGACCGCGACCCACGGAAGGTCCAACACCTGATGGCCCAACTCAAGACCGACCGCGGGTTCCAACTCGACGCCGGCACCGTGGCCAAGCTCGGCGAACGCTTCAGCGCCCACCGCGTCGACGAGGCCGAAACCCTCGACACCATCCGGGCTGTTCACCGGCAGACCGGCTACCTGCTCGACCCGCACACCGCCGTCGGCGTCGCCGCCGCGCAACGCGAGATGCAGTCCACGGGCAACGACGCCAACCCGATGGTCGTCCTCGCCACCGCACACCCCGCCAAGTTCCCCGACGCCGTCGAGGAAGCGTCTGGCGTCCGCCCGCCGCTGCCCGATTTTCTCGCCGACCTCTACGACCGCGACGAACGCATGACCGACGTCCCGAACGATCTGACCGCCGTGATGCAGGCCGTCGAGGCGAAGGCCGCCATCGCCGCTGTGTAGACACCAATAAAACCAAGAACGTCACGCCGGGAGTTCGTCGAGCGCAATCATGACAGCGGAGATCAGCGGTTCGAGCGTCGAACGTGCAAAGTCGAACTTCAGGCCCGCGGTCTCGAACAACTCGGGCAAGGTACGCGTCCCTCCGAGCGTGAGCGCTGCCCGGTATTGCCGCAGCGCCTGCTGGGGGTCTTGCTGGTAGTTCTGCCAGAGTTGCAATGCGCCGAGCTGGGCGATGCCGTACTCGACGTAGTAGAACGGCACGTGGAAGAGGTGTAGCTGCGCGTGCCACCGTGCTTCGCGGGCGGCGTCGTGCCCGGACCAGTCCACGACGGGAGAACTGAACCGGTCGAACACGTCGAGCCACGCGGCGGTGCGTTCGTCGAGGCCGTGCCCCGGGTGGGTGTAGAGCCAGTGCTGGAACCCGTCGATGGTTGCCATCCACGGGAAGAAGCGGACGATGCCTTCGAGTTGCTTGCGTTTGGCGCGGGCCGCTTCGTCTTCCGAGTCGTAGAACACGCCGTAGTGGTCACAGGCCAGCAACTCCATGCCCATCGACGCGACCTCGCAGAACTCCATCGGCGCGTGGTGCAGGAAGGTCAACGGCTCGACCTCCGCCGCCCACTGGTAGTGGAACGCGTGCCCGCCCTCGTGCAGCAGGGTGTCCACGTCGCGTTGCAGCCCCGCGGCGTTCATGAAGATGAACGGCTCCCGCGAGTCGGCCAGGGAGGACTGGAACCCGCCGGCTCGTTTGCCCCTGCGGCTCTTGAGGTCGAGGTTGCGCCCGTCCTCGAGCTTCCCGAACTGCTCGGACAACACGGGCGACACCCGGCGGAACACCTCCAGCCCGCCGGTCACCAACGCCAGCGGGTCCTCGGCGTCAAACGGGCGCAGCGGCGGCCGGCTCTCGACGTCCACCGCGGTGTCCCACGGGCGCAACGCGTCCACGCCGAGCTTCGCTTGGCGTTGTTCGTCGAGCTGTTTCACCCGCGGCACACACACCGCGGCGATCGCGTCGTTGAAATCCAGACAGTCCTGCGGGGTGTAATCGAACCGCTCCATCGCCTTCCACATGTACGCGCGGAAGTCCGGTAGGTCGGCGTTCGTGGCAATCGTTCTGCGTTTGCTCAACATCTGCTCGAAGTAGCCGTCGATCTTGTCGCGGTCCTCGAGCCGGCGGTTCGTGGAGAGCTCCCAGGTCGCTTGACGCACACCGCGGTCGGTCTCTTCCTGGAACCGCGCGAGCTGTTGGAGCGTGTAGGTCTCGCCCTCGTAGTCCACGAGCATCGCGCCGACGGTCTTGTCGTACTCGGCGTTGAGTTTGGTGACCTCGGTCTGCAGCGGGATGTTCGCCTCGCGGAACAGCTCGACCTCCGCCTGCCAGGAGCGCCCGAGCAGGCGGTACTTCTCCTCGGAAGCCTCGAGCGATTCCCTTCCGGGGGCGGCGAGATAGTGCTTTGCCAGCTTGTCGCCAAACGGCTTGATCGCCGGGGCGACGATCTCGACCCAGTGCAGGTAGGCCTTCTCGATCGCGTCGTCGTCGGTGTGGCAGGCGTGGTCGATGTTCTTGCGGGCGGCGTACTCGCGGACGACGGCGGACAGCTCGGAATAGTCGAGCAACCAATCCTCCAGCGCGGCGTGGTCGGGCAGGTCGCGCTCGAGCAGCCGTTGGTACTGCGGCAGGAGCTGGTCGAGGTCGCTGGGGTCGAGGTCGGCCGGGACGAACCGGCGGTCGCGCGGCGGGGAGGCGGTGGAACTCATGGCCGGATGATAGCGGTCGCCGGGCGTCGCTTCGGTCGCGCTGCTCACCGGCCCAACGCCGATTGCTCGGCGACGATGCGGTCGACCAACGCGTCGTGTTCCGGATTCGGCTGCGGGCTCGCGAGTTGTTCAGCGTTGGCGGCGGCGATGCGTTGCATGAACTCGTCGAGCGTCGTGTCGCAGGAAAAGCCGCCGACAACGGACTTGATCTTCGTGTTGTCGAACACGGCCGACCACGACTTGTCCCCCAGCAGCGGCCCTTCCCACTCGGGGCGGTAGCGGATGAGCGTGTCCGTCGGGACGTGCACGAGTTGCGGGGCGCCCACGCCGATCGCCCGGGCGGTCGCGTGGTAGATATCGTTCCACATGTAGGCGTTGTCGGAAGTGAGGTGTAACGCCTCGCCGAGCGCTTCGTCCTTACCCAGCAGCTTGACGAAGGGCGGCGCGAAGTCCTCGCCGCGCATGATGGTCCAGAGGCTGGTCCCGTCGCCCGGCACGACCACGGGCTTGCCCTCCCGCATTCGTCGGACGACCTCGGGCCCGTCGCCGGTCGCGGCGATCCACATCGTCCGGCTGGTATGGCTCGGCCGGACGACCGTGAACGGCAGGGCGGTCTGCGCCTGCAGCCTCCGCTCCATCTCGATCTTCTTGCGGCTGTATTCCCAGAACGGGTTGTCCAGCGGCGTGACTTCGGTGATCACGTGCGACGTCGGCGGCTTCTGGTAGGCCGAGGCGGTGCTGATGAACACGTACTGCCCGCAGCTCCCGGTGAAGACGTCGAGGTCGCGGTCGATCTCGTCGGGGTTGAACAGCCGGAACTGACAGACCGCGTCGAAGCGGTGGTTGCGCAGCTTGCGGTAGGCGTCGTCGTCGTGCACGTCGCCGGGAAGGTGGGTGACCGCGTCGGGCAGGGCCGCGTTGTGGCGGCCGCGGTTGTAGACGAACACGTCGTGCCCGGCCCGGACGCTCTCGTGGACGCAGTCGAAGCTGATCTGCCCGGTGCCACCGATGTAAAGCACTTTCATGCGGGCACGTTAGCGGGTGTGCGGCGCGGCTGAACACCACGGCGTTATCGGCCGGGGCGTGGCGGTGCGCGGCGTGGGGCGCGGCGTGGGGGGGTAATCACGGGCCTTCGCTGTGTCGATGCCGGGGGCGTGAGGCGCGTCGCGTTCGGCGTGGCTCACGCCGGAGGC
>JANQPR010000161.1 GCA_028285385.1 Phycisphaera sp. | reverse complement strand
GTGACGAGCCATGGCTCGGCGTCGGCGATGTCCGCAAACACCCGTCGTCGCGGGCGGCCGACGCCCAGGAGCCACACCGGCAACTCGACGCGGTCCGGCTCCACGCGCAGCGGCGCGACGCCGGCGTCCGGGTGACGTCGGACCGCCGCGTTGTATTGCGTGACGGCGCGTTCGGCGTCGTGCAGCAAGTGGGTGAGCTCATCGCCGAACCAAGGCTCGGCGTGCAGCGAAGCGGAAAAGACGCGACGCGGCGGTGCAGAAACCCACGGCGACAACAACGTGTCCAAGGCGGCGGCCATCTGCTCGCCGAGTGTGTCGGCTTCACGGCATTCGGCATCGTCGAACGCCGCGATCAGCCGGCTGAGGTCGCTCAGGGTCGATTCCGACAGACGTCGGAGCGCGTCGATCACGTCGTCGCAGTCGACCGAAGGCTGGCAGGCCGGCGGCACTTCCGGGTTCATGAGCCCAAGCGACGTGTTCAACACCGACAGCCGATCGCCGTCACGCACGGGCACGGCCAGCCGAAACGCGTCCTGCGGGTCGTGGTCGACGACCAGGTGGACCGGCGTCACGCCGGATGGTTGCGCGAGCGCGTCGGCGACGAGGTACTTCGCGAGGATGCCCGGGTGCCACAACCAGGGCTGGTGCCCGGTCCACGGCGGGGCGTCGCGTGTCACCGGCCAACGACGAAGCGTGGCGTCCACCCGGACCCGAACCGTCGCCTCCGACCGCGTCGCCGTCTGCATGACGGCTCAACCCTTGCCGCAGCAGTGCACGGCGGTACACGCCTCGGCCGACGCGGCTCCGCAGAGCTCGGGGTGTTTTGCGAGCTCGCGGTCGAACACGTCGCGGTAGTGGGCGATGCGCTGCTCGGGGTCGTTGAGCGGGCCGCCGAACGTCCGGTTGAAGTCCTTGTAGATCAGGCGGATCGGGACTTCGTTGACGCGGAGACCGGCGGAGGCGGCCTGGACCCAGAACTGCAACGGGATCGCGTAGCCGTCGACGTCGAGGTCGAGCCGGTCGAGCGCCGAGACCCGGTAGGCCTTAAACCCACAGAAGCTGTCGGTGATGGGCCCGCCGAGGCGCGACGCGAGGCGCTCGTTGACCCACGCGGTGACGGCGGCGTTGATCTTCCGCCGATCAGGCGGCGGGGAGCCGTCCGCGGTCTCGAACGCGTCGCCGTGGAAGTACCGGCTGCCCGAGATGACGTCGGCGTCGCCGCGTTCGATGGCCCGCCTGAAGTCGGGCAGGGACCGTGGCTCGTGCTGCTCGTCGCAGTCCATAGTGATGAGCCAGTCGTAGCCGTATGACTGTGCCCAGCGGAACGCGTCGCGGATCGCCCGGCCGTAACCGAGATTGGTCTTGTGCCGGATCACGTCGACCGGCTGTTTTGCCAGGAGACACGGGGTGGCGTCGGTCGAGCCGTCGTCGATCACGAGCACGTCGCTGCCGCCGCAATCGGCGTATCGGGCGATCTCGGAGATCACCTTCTCGACGTACTGCTCTTCGTTGTAGACCGGGACGGCGACGAGCGTTCGCATGCGGGAGACCCGTGGGGGATGATCCGGAACCGGGCAACGGTAGACGCACCTACCGCGCCGTTCAAGGGGCTAGACCCGCAAGCGCGGCGATTTGTTCCACGGACAGCGTTTCGGGCCGCTGAGTGGGGTCGACACCCTCGGGCCATGGGGTGTTCGCCCCCAGGATCGAGCGGAGTTGCTTACGTCGGGCGGCGAACAGCCGGTGGACGAACCCTGAGAACGCGGCGGCGTCGGTGGTCAGGCGCGTCTCCCGGCGGCGCAGCGCGACCACGGCGGAAGCGACCTTCGGCTCCGGCCAGAAGCAGTGCGGCGATAGCGTCGCGGCCGTCTCGGCGTGATACAGGGCCTGCAAGACGATGCCGAGCGGCCCGTAGTCCTTACCGCCCGGCGGGGCGGTGATGCGGCCGGCGACTTCCTTCTGCAGCATGACCACGGCGTGGGACATGGAAGCGGGCGCGCCGGTAGCGCCTGTTTTGTTATCGAGCAACGCGAGATTGACCAGCAGCGGCGACGCCACGTTGTAGGGCAGGTTCGCGATCAACTTGAAATCGCCCGGTTGCTCTTGGTCTGGAGATGCCGACGCGCGTTGCAGCCAGCCCGACACCTCCGGGTTCAACTCGTGCTTGCCCGCGAGCACGTCGCCGACGATCAGTTCGAACGGCGTGCCCGGGCACGCGGCAGCGACGCGTTCGCGCACCAGCGGTTCCAGGTCGGCGTCGATCTCGACGGCGAGGACCCGAGCGCCCGATTCAAGCAGCCGTTCCGTCAGGGCGCCGGTCCCCGGGCCGACTTCGAGCACCACATCACCGGCCGACAGCCCCGCGGCGTCCAGGATGCGTCGCATGTGGTTGCCGTCGTGCAGGAAGTTCTGCCCGAAGCGGTGCTTCGGCCGTAGCCCGTGCGCAGCGAGCAGAGCCTTGATCTCGGTGAGCGTCTGGGCCACCCGGGGAAGATACCTTTTGCTTAGTCACGCCTCACCGCCTGAAGCGAACGGCGTACGATGCCTCGGCTGAGTCGGATCTTGGTTTGTGTTTCCATGGCGAGTGAACGATGAAGCGTTCCTCACATCTCCCGTTGGGCGCCGCCGTTCTGTTGGGGCTGGCAACGGTGGTGGGCTGTACGTACCAGCCGGTGATGGAACCGATGCCGCGTGCCGACGAGCCGCTGGTTTTGCCCGCCGACCTGCCGGTGACGCTGGAGGTTTTGGAGCGGTGTACCCGGCTGGTCGACCGTGCGTACGGCGTGTTCGAGTGGCACCGCTTGTACGACCGCGAAGACACGGCGGCACTAGTCGAGGGTTCCGAGCGTATCTGGTCAGAGGACCTCTTCCGCAGCCCGGACTTTCCCGTCGGCGTCAGGCTGGGGGGCGGCTACATCGAGGCTCGTGGCCGGGCCCGACTGCCCGAGGCGTTCGGTTACGCGGCGTTTGACGAGCGGCACGTCTACCTCGTGTTTCGTGGCAGCAAGACGCGCGGCGATTGGCACGAAAACCTGCGCGACACTCAGACGCCGTTTGTGACGTTGAACGCGGCGGGTAACCCGCGCCCGGTCGTGGTGGGGGACCGGCTGCCGCGGGTACACGAAGGCTTCTACGAGCTGCACCGGCAGATGCGCTCCGCGGCCGCGGCGTTGCTTGCCGAGACGATGGAGCAACGACACGAGTTCTTTCCCGGCCAGGGCCCGGCCGACCTGATCGTGATCGGGCACTCGCTTGGCGCAGCGGTGGCGACGCTGATGGCGGCCGAACGTGCTGGGCACCGGGAGGCCTCCGGCGTGCAACGCGTCATACTCGTGACATTCGCAAGCCCGAGGGTCGGAGACACGGTTTTTGCGGTCTACCTCGACGACGTGTTGGGCGTTGAGGCGGTCCGGGTGGTGAACTCGGCCGACCTCGTGCCCGACTTGCCGACCGCGGCGCTGCAACCCTCGGCATTGTACCAGCATGTCGGGACGCCGGTGTTATTCACTCGTCAGCGCGGGCACGTCGCCGCCAACCACGCGGTCTGGCTCTACCGCGAAGCGATCCAAGACGCGGCCGAAAGACAGGACGCAGTGGCTACGCCCCGTGGGCTGCATCCCACCACGCCCGGGCCATGAGCATGTGTCCCGCCATCGTCGGGTGGACGCCGTCCTCAGCCAACGCCTCGGGCGCGATGCCCCGCGCCGTCGCCGTGTTGAACGCGTCTTGGTAGGCAACGAAGACCACCGGGCCATCGCGCCTCAAGTCGTTGGCCAGTTCGCGTACGAGCCGCCGCCGGTTCGACAGTTCCGGCTCGAACGGCAGCTGCACCCCCGCGCCGCACGGCAACACGAACGGCTCGGCCAACACGATCAGCCGCAAGGCGGGCAACGCTTCCCGCGCTTCACGCAGCAGCTGTTGTAGCCCCAGCGCGAACGTGTCTGCCGATACGCCGCGCGTCGGATCGGTCAGGCCGTGCCAGACGTCGTTGACCCCGATCATGACGCTCAAGACGGTGGGCTCGAGGGCCAGACAATCCTTTTTCCACCGTTGTGCCAGGGCCGGCACGCGGTCGCCACCGACCCCGCGGTTCAACACACAGAGTTGATCCGGCCCGTGCTCGGCGAGGAGCATCGCAGCCAGGTCCCGCACGTACCCGGTGCCCAACCCGTTGGGATCGTTTGGCTGGGTCACGGCGCGGTCACGGCCCGCGTCGGTGATCGAGTCGCCCTGGAACAGCACGGTGTCGCCGGGTTGGATCGTGGCCATGTGTCGTTGGGTCTCAGAGAAGGCGGCGAACAGGGAACACGTTCCCAAGGGTGGGTGGGCGGTACGATAACGCCGTGCCGATCGCCAAGCTCCCGCCGCTGCTCGTGAACCAGATCGCCGCCGGCGAGGTGATCGACCGGCCGAACTCAGTGGTCAAGGAACTGCTCGACAACGCCGTCGACGCCGGAGCGACGCGAGTCCGCATCGACATTGAGGAGGGTGGTAGCC
>JANQPR010000160.1 GCA_028285385.1 Phycisphaera sp. | reverse complement strand
CTGGACGTGCCGGTGGTACCGGCCTGGATCGGCGGGGCGTTCCGCTGCTGGCCGAGGCGGCGGCGTTGGCCACGGCCCGGTCGCGTCGCGGTGCGGTTCGGCCCGCCGCTGTCGTTCACGGCGTCACGCAACCGCCGGGCGGGATGGGAGCAAGTCGCCGCCGACACCCGCGCGGCCGTGGCGGCGCTGGCCCCGGGCCCCACCCGCTAAGCTCCGCGCCGATGCCGACCCGACGCCCGGTCGTGGACCTCAAGCTGACGCCCGGCACGATGCTGGGGCGGCGGTACCGGGTCGAGGCGCACCTGGGCCGGGGCGCCGAGGGCGAGGTGTACCACGTCGTCGAGGCGGCCACGGGCATCCCGCGGGCCGCGAAACTCACCCCCGCCGACCGCCGCAACCAGCGCACGGCGGCGCGCATCGCCAACAAGCTCGAGCACCTGCGCGAGTGCCCGATCGTGCTGCAGTACCACCACGCCGAGCACGTGACGATCCGTCGGCAGCGCGTCGTCGTGTTGTTCTCTGAGCTCTGCCCGGGCGAGCCGCTCCAGCGCTTCGTCGACGGGCACCGGGGCAAGCGCCTGCCGCCGTACGTCGCGTTGCAGGTGTTCTACCGGTTGGTGGTTGGGCTGGAAGAGGTGCACGACGCCGGCGAGTACCACAGCGACGTGCACACGGAGAACATCATCGTGCAGCCGCGCGGCGTGGGCTTCCGCATGAAGCTCATCGACTTCTACGACTGGGGCAAGGCGACGCGACCGAAGCAGCAGCAGGACATCCTGCAGGCGGTGCGCGTCTTCCACGACATGCTCGGCGGCCGGCCGCACTACGCGAAGCTGCCCGGGTGGGCGAAGTACTTCCTCGCCGGGCTGAACAACACCCGCCTGCTCAAGCGGTTCCCGACAATGGCGGCGCTGCGCCGCGACCTGGAGATGTTTGACTGGGACATGTAGCGGCGTCGGTGGGCGTCGGAGCCGTTACAGCCGATAGACCTCGGCGTTGACCAGCCGCATCAGTTCAATGGCGTTCTCTTCGGCCATCAGCCGGCGGTACTTCTTGCGGTCCAGCGAATGGATCAGCCGCCAGAGCCCGGCGGTCGCCTCGTGGTGGCGGGTGAAGAAGCCGGCTATGTCGAAGACGCGGGGCGAGGCGTCGGTGGTGAAGCAGCGGTCGTAGCCGTACTCGGCGGCGTAGAAGAGGAACTCGGCGTAGTGCAGGAAGTGCCGGCTCGCGCCGATGAGGTCCCAGTCGAAGCGGGCGTCGTTGTCGTTGGTGTGCAGGTAGTAAGGAACGCCGGCCTGTTCGCACATTGCGATCGACCGGGCGGGGTTCTCCTGGGCGTACATCGCGTGCCCGAAGTCGATCGTTACCCCCAGGCACGACGCGTCGACCCCGGTCCGGCGACGCGCCTGCTCGATCAGCAGCAGCGTCGTCGCGCAGGTGTCCAGCAGGCAGTGCACGCGGGTCTCCGAGAACTTGTACTCCAGGAACAGCGGCACCTCCGGCTTGTAGGCCGCGGCGGCGGCGACGGCGTCCACCGCGTGCGACCACACGGCCGGGTAGTCGACCTGGAAGAGCTGGTCGTAGCCGTCCGCGAGCGGGCAAACCGTGACGTGCGGCGCGCCCACCGCCTCGGCGAAGTCCTTCGCGCCGCGGATGATCTCCACGGCCGAGTCGCGGATGTCCCGCTTCGGGCGCGACAACGCGCCCGGCACGAAGCGCTCCTCCTTCTTGATGTTGGCGTTGATCGCGGCGAACTCCAGCCCGAGTTCGCGCATCCACGCGGCGGTTTGGTCGGCGTCGCCGGTCTCGTAGGGGTAGACGACCTCGACACCGGTGTACCCCTCGAGCCCCGCGACCAGTTCGAGCCGTTGCCGCAGGTCGGTGGGCTGCTGGTACTCGGAGAAGCGGTCCCGGGTCTGGCCGAGGAACGCGGTGATGACGGCGTGGCGGAGCGGCGGCGTGTCCATGGGCACAGGCTTTTTGGAGGGAGGGGCGTCGGCCGCGGTCCCGGCCGGTCTCAGGCGGTCTCGTCGATCACCGTTTCACGGACCACCGCCGGGTCGGTGAAGTGGTCGAGCCCGTCGTGCACCGTGGTGGAGGTCGAGAAGAACACCGCCCCGGCGGGCCCGGACTGGAACCAGTGCGGCGTCCCGGCCGGCAGGGCGAGCTGGTCGCCGGGCCGGAGGATCACCTCGTGCCGCAGCGTGTAGACGTCTTCCTTCCCTTCGGGGACGAAGCCCTCTCGCAGGGTGTCCTCGCCGGGCAGGTAGAACCGCAGGTCGCCGTAGAGGGCCCGGATGTGCTCTTCCTTGCCCGGGTTGGGGGTCGGGCCGTCGGTGATCGGCGGGTGGCGGTGCTCGGGCTCGGTCTGGTTCGGCAGCAGGACGAGCAGCCGCATGCTGAGCCGGTCGGTCGCGAACAGTGTGATGAGCTGCAGCCCCTGCCGCCGGTGGTCGGAGAGCCCGAAGTCGGCCGCCTCGATCGCGGCGCGTTCGGCGTCGGTCAACACCACACCTGTGCGGTCGACCAGCGTGAGGGCTTCCCGGCAGCACCGGTCGTAGAGGGAGCGGGGGATCATGGGCGTGATGACTCGGGGGCGGGCGGAAAAGGGCAGCGGCACAATCTGCAAAGCATTTCAAATTCGTGTTGAGCAGACCATATCATGAATCAGTGTCGGCCGATCGGGTCATCCTCCACGTCGACATGGACGCGTTCTTCGCGGCCATCGCGGTGCTCGACGACCCGAGCCTGAAGGGCAAGGCCGTGCTCACCGGCGGGACCGGGCCGCGGGCCGTGGTGACCACCGCGTCCTATGAAGCCCGTCAGTTCGGTTGCGGGTCGGCGATGCCGATGGCCGTGGCGCTGCGCCGCTGCCCGCACGCGACCGTGGTCAAGGTCCCCGGGCAGCGCATCCGCGAGATGTCCGCCGCCGTGTTCGAGGTGATCGAAGGGTTCTGCCCGTTGGTGCAGCCGCTGTCGGTGGACGAGGCGTTCCTCGACATGACGGGCTCGGAGCGCCTGCTCGGGCCGCCGGAAGACATCGCGCGGAAGCTGAAAGAAGCCATCCACGCCCGCACCGGCCTCACCGCTTCGGTCGGCGTGTCGTTCAACAAGCTGCTCGCCAAGCTCGCGTCCGACCTCGAGAAGCCCGACGGCCTGACCGTGATCACCCGCGACAACCTGGACGACGTGCTGCTGCCGCTGCCGGTGTCGAGGTTATGGGGCGTTGGCCCGGCGACCGAGGAGACGCTCCGCAAACAGGGCATCACGACCGTCGGCGACCTGCGCGGGTTATCGGAAGCGGCGCTGCGGCGCAAGCTCGGCGACCTGGGCGGCAGCCTCTGGCGGCGCTGCCGGGGCATCGACGACCGGCCCGTCGTCCCGGACCGGCAGGCGAAGTCCATCGGGCACGAGCAGACGTTCGGCCACGACCTCGACGACCCCGAGAACGTCCGCGCCGTCCTGCTCGGTCACACCGAGGCCGTCGGGCGCCGGCTGCGCAAGCACGGGTTCATCGCCAAGGGCGTCACGGTCAAGATCCGGGACGGGCAGTTCCGCACGGTGACGCGGTCGACCACGGTTGACCCCGCGACGGACGAGACCGATGCGTTGTGGTCGGCGACGAAAGGGCTGTTCGACGCGTGGGCGCAGCAACAGTTCGTGCCGGTGCGGCTGATCGGGGTCACGGCCGGGCCGCTCTCGCAGGGCGGCGAGCAGCTCGGGTTGTTCGATCAGACCCAACACGAAAAACGCAAGCGCGTCGACGCCGCGGCGGACACGATCGTGCAGCGCTTCGGGTCGGCGGCGCTGCACCGCGGCTCGGCGAAGCCGTCGGACCGCAAGCGCTAGAGCGAGCCCGTTGTGGTTGTGTACATGGCACCCCGCTGACTCACTGCGTTTGAGGGCGGCCGCGGTTGGCGCTTGTTGTGCGTGAAGCCCGTGTTCTCGGACCCGTGGTGTCGCTGTGTGCGCTGCAGTGGTCGGTGTCGCAACGCGTTCCGATAAACGATCCGGCGGTAGCGGTTGTGCCGGCGGGGGGGTTCGTGACGAACACAACGGGGCCGGGACGGCGTGGTCCATGGAACCGCGGCCGGACGACGACGCCCCTCGGCCAATCGCATCAGCAGATCGGGTGACGAGATCTGTTTTCAACCGTTACGGCAGGACGCCTCGCATCGAACGTGACCCGCGACCGGATCACGGAGGACCGCAACCATGAGCCGCATCAACACCAACGTTAGTTCGCTCCTTGCTCAGCGTGTGCTGGGCCAACAGAACACCTCGCTCACCAAGTCGCTCGAGCGCCTGAGCACCGGCTACCGCATCAACCGCGGGGCCGACGACCCGGCGGGCCTGATCGCCTCCGAGGCGCTGCGCAGCGAGAAGGCGGCGATCTCCGCCGCGATCGGCAACGCCGAACGCGCCGAGCAGGTCGTCAACATCGCCGAGGGCGGGCTGCAGGAAGTCAACGCCCTGCTGCTCGAGGTGCAGAGCCTCGTCGGTCAGTCCGCCAACGAGGCGGGCCTCTCCGAAGACGAACGCGCCGCAAACCAGCTGCAGATCGACTCCATCCTGCAGACGATCGACCGCATCGCCAGCACCACCAGCTTCCAGGGCACGAAGCTGCTCAACGGCACGTACGACTTCCAGCTCAGCAACCAGGCCGCGACCGTCAACGACGTGACCGTCAACGCCGCGAAGCTCGAGTTCGGCGACACACGCGACGTCGACGTCCTGGTCACACAGTCCGCGCAGCGCGCCGGCCTGTTCCTCTCCGTCGGCGCCGCGGCGTTCGACCTCTCGGCGGCGACCGCGCTGTTCACCGTCGACGTCGCGGGCACGCTCGGGTCCCGGC
The DNA here is from genome assembly GCA_028285385.1 of Phycisphaera sp. Taxonomy (GTDB): domain Bacteria; phylum Planctomycetota; class Phycisphaerae; order Phycisphaerales; family Phycisphaeraceae; genus CAZIXN01. Next base: position 1,064 of record JANQPR010000160.1, on the reverse strand, counting down.
AGTTCACCTTCGGCTCGGGCACCGCGCTCACCGACGCCCGCGACGCGATCAACACCTTCACCGACGTGACCGGCGTGTCCGCGGCCGTGTCCTCCAACGGCATCGTCCTCAAGACCACCGAGTTCGGCAGCACCGAGTTCGTCTCGGTCGAGATCGCCGACGCCGCGGGCCAGGCCGGCAACATCCGCTTGCTGTCCGCCCTGGACGAGAACGCCCTCGCTTCCGCCGGCACGACCGCGTTCTCCGCCGCCGCCACCCCCATCCGCGACGCCGGCCAGGACGTCGGGGCCGTGATCAACGGCGTCGCCGCCACCTCCGACGGCAAGGCCGCCCGCATCAACACCGACTTCCTCGACGTCGAGATCGAACTCACCAACGCCGGCGCCACCACGCTCGGCAACATCAACGCGGTGACCATCTCCGACGGCGGGGCGAAGTTCAACCTCGGGCCCAACGTCGACATCCTCAACCAGACGTCGATCGGCATCGGCAACGTCGCCACCCGCAACCTCGGCACCGAATCCAACGGCTTCCTGAGCTCCCTCGCCTCGGGCAAGACCAACAACGTCAAGAGCGGCGACCTCGGCGCCGCCCAGAAGATCGTCAACGACGCCATCGCCCAGGTGGCCGGCCTCCGCGGGCGCCTCGGCGCGTTCCAGAAGAACACCGTCGGCGCGACGATCCGTTCGCTCGGCGTCGCGCTCGAGAACACCTCCGCCGCCGAGTCGGCCATCCGCGACACCGACTTCGCCGAGGAGACCGCCGAGCTCACCCGCTCGCAGATCCTGGTCAACGCGGCGACCAACGTGCTCGGGATCGCCAACAACCAGCCGCAGTCCGTGCTCTCGCTGCTCGGCTAAGCCGGGCGAGCCGCGTGGACCACAACCGAAGACCCACCACCGCGTCAGGACCGCTTTAGGTTGGATGCACCCCGCAACGCGGGACGTCCGATCTCTGATGCGGGAGGGGCGGCCGAGAGGCCGTCCCTCTTTTTACGCGCCCCCGTCGCCGGCCGGCCCCGTTCGCCGTCGCGCTAGGCCCGCCCGCCCCGCCCGGTAGAATCT
>JANQPR010000191.1 GCA_028285385.1 Phycisphaera sp. | reverse complement strand
CGGCACTCGGGGGCGACGCTGGTGTACGTGATGGTGGTCACGGCGTTGGTGTTCGCGGCGGTGGCGGCGCCGTTGGCGATCGCGCGGGTGGCGGCGCCGGGCTACGAACGCATCCCGTGGTTTTCGTGGGCGGTCGCGGCGGCGGCCGTGTTGTGGTTGTCGGTCGGTTTGCGTTTTGCGTGGGACGCCCGGGGGGCGCGGCAGTGGTCGTGGGCACCGCTGCGCGCCGCGGACCTGCTGGTGGCGTCGGCGCGGTTGTGGCTGGCGTTCGCGGCGCTGGGTTCGCCGATCGGGTTTGCCGAGGCGGTGGTGATGAGCGCCGCGTCGTTGGTGGTGAAGCTGATCGGGCTGACGCCGAACGGCCTGGGGCTGAGCGAGTGGGCGGTGGCGGCGTTGTCGGCGGTGCTGACGCCGGTGGAGACGGGCGTCGCGGCGGCGGCGGCGGTGCTGGACCGCGCGGTGGAGGTGGCGGTTGTGGTGCCGGCGGGGTTGGTCGGGTTGGCGTGGTTGCGGCGGGAGTCGAAGAGCCAAGCGGAAACGGTGGCAGTTGGATAGGGCGCGGAGACGGCCGTCTCCGCGCTTGGGGGGAGGCGTCATTGTGCTGTGCGTAGGTCACTCCGCGTCGAGGTCGACGTCGGCGCGGGCGTCCATCGCGGCGTTGGCGAGTTCGTCGGCGGTCTGGTTCTGCTCGCGCTTGACGTGGGTGACTTCCCAACGCGGCAGGTCGGCGAGCCGGGACTTTGCCTTGGCGAACAGCGGTTTGAGCTTCGCGTCCTTGACCTTGTATTCCCCGTTGATTTGCTTGACCATCAGTTGGCTGTCGCTGACGAATCGCACCGCGTTGGGGGTGTAGTCGGAGACCAGCTCGAGCGCGTGGAGCAGCCCGTTGTACTCGGCGACGTTGTTCGTTGTCTCACCCAGGAAATAGCCGCGGCGGTGGAGGTACGTGCCGTCGTCCGCGGTCTGGACGACGACCCCGACGCCCGCGGGCCCCGGGTTGCCGCGCGCACCACCGTCGATGTGCACCACCAGTTCCATGTTGACCATCCCGAAAACAGTGGCGTGCGGCGCTACACGCAGATTCGTGAGCGGCAGATTATACCCGTCACTTGCTCGGGGCCAAGCCGGAACGGATCTCTTCGGAGATCAGCAGGATGCGGTCGCAGTACGGGCACTGCGTGAGCACGTCGGGCTTGGTGATCGCGGCGTTGACCTTTTCGATCGGCAGGGCCATGTAGCAGCCGCCGCAGGTGTACTCCATGCGTTTGCGGTCCTGCTCCTCGATGCCGCAGACCGCTTCGCCGTCGGTGTCGGCGTCGAGCTTGCGGTAGAGCGCGAGCACGTCGTCGGGCACCTGAGCGGCGGCGGCGTCGCGTTCCTTTGTCGTTTCGTCGAGTTGGTCGCCGACCTCGGCGCGGGCCTCGTCGACTTCGCGGTCGGCGAGTTCCACGAGACGCCGCTGCTCGGCGGCCTTCTCCTCCAACTCGGCAACCCGGCTCTTCTTCTCCTCGACGCCTTCCATCTGTTCGAGGATCAGGTCGTCGATCTTCGCCTGTTCGATCTTGAGCGTGTTCACCTCAACGAGCAGCGCCGAGTACTCCTTGTTGGTCTTGACCGTGTTCATCTGCTCGCGGAGCTTGGCGGTCTTGGCGTCGGCGGCGGCGGCGTCGGCTTCGAGCGAGCCGACGTGGGCCTGTGCCCGTTTCAACTCCTCCTGTAACTCGGCGAGTTGTTGGTTGAGTTGGTCGAGTTTCTTTTGCTGGGCGGTGCGTCGGCGTTTCCCGGCGTCGAGCCGGCGGCTGAGGCCACGCACATGGGCGTCGCGGGTCGAGAGGTCACGCAGCTGGTCTTGCAGGCTCACCGGCGGGCTCCAGGGTTCACGAGCCCTGCACTATACCCACCGAGAGGTTCGGGGCGAAGCGGGGCCCGGCGGGCAGAGCGCATCGTCGCCGGACGGGGATGACATCTGAGCTTCACGGATGAAAGTGATGCGGCCGCGTCTCCCGCTCGGGACAAGACCGAGACGATGTGCTTGACCGATTTGCCGTGTATGCCTCGCGGGGTATACTGCCGCGCCGTCCGCCGGGTCCCCTGTATCGGGGCTGTAGCTCAGTTGGGAGAGCGCTTGTATGGCATACAAGAGGTCAGGAGTTCGAGCCTCCTCAGCTCCACTTCCGGCCCGGTAAGCGGCGGCCGCCCCCACCCGGGCGGCTTTTTTCTTGGACGGCGGGCGGAGTTTCCGGGCATTTCGGCAGGCGTTCACGCCCCGGTATCAGACGCCCCGCAGAATGTTCGATAAACCCAGTACGCCGTGGTGTGTCCGCGGCGCAGGTTCTGGCCGGGCCGAGCCGAACTGAGCAGCCGTGTACCCTGCCGGGCCGGAAGGACCGGACGCCTGACCCCGAACGACCCCAGACGGTTTTGGAACACCTCAGCTACCACGCCCGGATGGCCCGACGCGGCTCGGATCTCAGCCTCGACGCGGCGACCGCGCTCGTGCGCCGGCACCTGCACCCGGACCTCGCCGTCGCGTCGGTCCGCAAGCTGTACGGCGGGTCGATCAACCGCGTCTACGAGTGGCTGCTCGCGCCCGCGGCCGGGAAGCACCTGAACGAGTTGCGGCTCGAGGCCGGCCGGCCGGCGCCCCCGTCGATCGTGGCGAAGCTGAACAACTCGCGGTCGGCGAAGCTGTTCCGCCGGGAGATGGCGTCGCTGCGGGTGTACCTCGACAACACGACACTGCCCGTGCCCACGCCGATCGCGACGCTCGAGGAGGAGCCGGAGTTCCAGGGCTCGGGCCTGCTGATGCACAAGGTCGAGGGCATCAACCTCTCGGACGCCAAGGTCAGCGCCCGGGGCGTGCACGCGATGCAGGGCGACCTGGCCAAGCACGTCGTCGCGTTGCACTCCCACCACCGCGCGTTCTATGGCAGCGCGCTGGAGGGTGAGGGCCCGTCGCGCTGGCTCGACAGCTTCGGCCCGGTGATCAGCGAGGAGTTCTTCCGCATCCGCGAGCTGCTGGGCAGCAAGTGCCGGTGGGTGATCGACGACGTGATCAAGAACCTCGATATCTGGCTGCCCGAGCAGAGCACGCCGACGCTCGTGCACGGCGACCTGTGGTCGAACAACATCATGGTCGACGACAGCCACCCGGATAGGCCGGAGATCAAGGCGTTCATCGACGTCGGCGCGTCGTACTGCGACCCCGAGTACGAGCTGGCGTACTTGCGGATGTTCAACACGGCCGACGACTCATTCTTCCAACGTTACGGCCGGCGTCACCCACTGCGCCCCGGTTTCGAGAAGCGCTGCAGGGTGTACTGGCTGAACACCATGATGATGCACGTCCGCGTGTTCGGCGAGAAGTACGTCCCGGGGACCGAGCAGATCGTGCAGCAGCTGCAGGAGCTGGACCGGTAGGGCGGGTCAGTCGGCCGACGGGTCAAGCCGCTCGCTGAGTCTGTGGAACGCGGGCAGGTCCGCGACCGGGAGCAGGTGCCAGACCACCTCGTGTTCGAGCGAATCCCCCGGCTCCAACGTGGCGATCGGGCTCAGCGTTTCGAGCTCGATGTACTTGTCGGCGACGTACAGCTGCGTCGACGTGTGTTCCGGGTACGTCGCGTCGGGCGAGAACTCCTGGGTCTGGACGAGCAAGTCGTCGCCGAACCGCGCGGCGATCACCGCGCCGAGCGCTCCCAGCTTCTTGTGCGGCCGTGGGTTCTCGACGGTCGGCACCCAATGAACGGCGCCGTCTTCGACGTCCAGTTCACCCTCGAACTTTTGCGGGTGCGCCATCGGCAGGTATCCGTCCGGCAGCCGGCCCTCGCTCTGATCGATCAGGACGACCTGATCGGGCAGCACGGTTTGCGTCACGCTCCAGGCCTGCGCGGGCAGGGCGCTGCGGTCCGTGCGTTGGAGCGTGTTGACGATCCGGACGACTCCGGCGCGGAGGCGGCCGTCGTCCGAGGACTCGGTTCTGATCCGGATTTGACGCTTGACCGAGCCGCCGAACTGGGGGCTACGCGGGCTGCGGATGACGATCTGGTCGTCACGTTGCGACACCACATCCCACGCCTCGCCGTCGATCTGCCCGTCCGGGGGCCAGTTGCTCTTGTGCGGGTAGAAGAACTTCCACAGCGGTTGGGGGGAGGGCCAGACCTTGTCGCCGCCATAGTTGATCCATTGGTCGGGGTCGCCGTCGGGCGGGGTGTTGACGGTCTCGGGGTTGACCCAGAGCAGGTTCTCGCCGTCGGCGTAGCCGAACCAGGTGATCCGGCCGACCGAAGGCGAGACGCCGAGCTTGACGGTGCCGTTGTCGAGCCAGAGCGTGTCCGCGAAGACGAGCGGGTCGGCGTTTCGCTCGGCGGGCTGCGTGGAGGCGGGGGGTGTCGTCGGCGCGGGCAGGGCTTCGGGCGGAGCGGTTTCCGCAATCGAACAACCGGCGATCAGCAAGGCAGGCCAGCACGACAGGCGTTGGAGTCGATTCATGCCCGCATTGTCTGTTTAGCCGCGTTGCGGTGCAACGCGGGGCCGCGTTGTGGCGCCGTATGACCGATGGTGTCGATGCGCCACTCGGTCGCAACTCTGCAGTAGCCGCGGCGGGACTCGAACCCGCACTGGATCGATTTTAAGTCGACTGCCTCTGCCAATTGGGCTACGCGGCCGGGAGGGATCGGGGAGATCAAGGACACCGAGAAAATAGCGAAAATCGCCGACGGGACATGGGCGTGTCCCATCGGATGCCGGTTTTCTCGGTTTCCCCGGTCTTCTGGATTTGCTTCAGCCTTGTCCGACCATCAGCCGTAACCGGGAGTTGGTCAGCACGTCGATGACCTGGTTCATGTCGGCGCGTTGGATCTTGCCCGCCCGCGCCATCCGACCGGCGGACTCCAGCGTCAGACGGACCACACGCCCGTCGGGGCGGATGTGCAGCACGGCGTCCTGGTTCAGCGAGATGCTGCGCAGCCGGCGGTACTTGTGGTAGATCAGACGCTTGTCGGTGATGACGATCCCGGCGAGGCCCGCGTCGGAGCTGCTGAAGTCCGGGTCGTTGAGGTAGAGCAGGAACTTCTCGCCCGACTGGAACTTGGTCCACGGCTCGAGGCGTTCGCGGACCTTCGGCGGCAGCTGCGTCCAGGCGTCGGACGACAGGTGTGCGACGTCGGCCTTGAGCTTCGCGTACTCCGGGCCGCAGCGCCCGTTGACGCGCTCGATCCACTGCACCGCCACCTGGCCCGAGGGCACGAGCACCTCGCACACATCGCCCTGACGGTCGTTGACCCGGCAATGCATCGCGTCGAACGGCCGACCCGCGACGACGTAGTACAGCATCGGGTTGTCGAAAGGCGGGATCAGGTCGTTCATCCGGCCGATCTTGCGGACGAGCTCGCGGGGCGTGTGCTTCTTGATGTCCTCGGTTTCGTACTTGAGCTCGAGCGAGCGGGCCTGCGTCTCACCGGTCGTGGTGCGGTTGGTGAACACCATGGGCCGGGCGGCCAGCGTCTTGTCCGGGCCGTGCCCGGAGTACGCGCAGCGGATCGGCATGGAGCAGCGGAAGACCTCGTGGCGCAGCCAGCGTGCGTCGAAAGCGATAAGCACGCCGTTGACCGAGATGTCGCGGACGACGAGGTACGGCCGGGGCTCGGCGGGGTTGACCTCTTGGGGGTACCCCGTGTCGTCGCTGGCGTCCTCGGCCCTCTCGTCCATCGCCTTGAGGATCGCCGAGTCGAAGCCGTCGCTGTCGCCCCCGTCGAGCCGGACTTCATCGGAAACGTTCTGGTGGATCTCGTCGATGGACAACACGCCGGACTGGTCGCCGCCCGTGTCCTGAACGGGCACGCCGACGATGGTGCCGCTGGCCGAGGCGGCGAAGCTTTCGGCCTTGGAAGCGGCGGGCTCGTCCTTCAGCGACGGTTCGGGCTTGGCCTTGGCCTTGTCGTCTTCGTCGGGCTGGTCGTAGACGTTCTCGTGCCGGCGGGCGTCTAGCTCGTCGAGGACCATGTGCGTCACCGTCATCTCGAGCATCTCCTCGGCCGAGGGGATGATGAAGCGCGTGTCGCAGCTGGTGCAGCGGGCTTTGCGGCCGGCGGCCGACTCGGGCACGAGCAGCGGTGTGCCGCACTTCGGGCAATCGATGGTCATCTGCATGTGCTGCCCCTGTTCGAGCGGGTCCGAGAAGTCGCGTCGCCGGGCCGGGGTCGGCGGCGGGCTGCGGACCGAGAAGAATCAACCTGGTTCAGGCCGGGATACACCATCAGGGTATCGGCCGAAGGCGCGGGGGCCAAGAGCGGGGGCCTCTGGCGATTTGACGACCTGACGACCTGGCGATTCGCGAGCGAGCCCAGCAGCCGAAGCATAGTCGTCGACACTCCGCCGGATCACGAACCACCCATCACCCGCCGCCGAACCCGCCGCCGCCGGGCGTTTCGACGACGAGCGTGTCGCCGGGGGCGACGTCGAAGGCACCTTTCGCCGGGAGTGGCTGGACCTTGCCGTCGGCGCGAACGAGTTGTTGCGTGCCGGGTTGGCCAGGGTGCCCGCCGCGGAGGCCGTAGGGGCGGTGGTGTCGGCGTTCGAGCAGGAGCGTGACGCGGGCGGGGCGGTCGAAGGTGTAGGCGCGGGCGACGCCGTCCCCGCCGGGGTGTCGGCCCGAGCCGCCGGAGCCGTCGCGGATGGCGTAGCGCGTGACGCGGAACGGGTAGGCGTGTTCGAGCGCTTCGACGGGCGTGTTGCGGGTGTTGGTCATGTGGGTGTGCAGCGCGCTGCCGCCGTCGCTGGAAGCCGAGGCGCCCGCGCCGCCGGCGAGGGTTTCGTAGTACGCGAACGGCAACGGGTCATCGGGCGAGTTGCCGATCAGCACGTTGTTCATGCTGCCGCACGACGCCGCGGGGACCACGTCCGGCAACACCTGAGCCAGCACGCCGAACAACACGTCCACGATGCGCTGCGAGGCCTCGACGTTGCCGCCCGCCACCGCCGCGGGGAACGTCGCGTCGACCAACGTGCCGGGCTTCGTGACCACGTTGACCGCCTGCAAGATGCCCGAGTTGTCCGGCAGCGCCTCGGGGCCGAGGCAACGCAGCGCGTACAGCACGGCCGACTCGGTGATCGCTCGCACGGCGTTGAGCGGACCGGGCCTCTGCGGGTCGGTGTCGGAGAAGTCGAAGGTGACCCCGTTGACGCGGTTCACCTTGAGCGTGCAGCGGATCGCGAGGTCGCGGTGGCCGAGGCCATCGTCGTCGAGGAAGTCCTCGAAACAGTAAGTGCCGACGGGAAGCGTGTGGAGCAACGCTTCGATACTCCGTCGGGCGTGGGCGAGCAGGGCGCCGGCGGCGTCGCCCAGCCGTCGCGGGCCGTATCGCATCGCCATCTCGTTCAGCCGGTGTACCCCAGCCTCGACCGAAGCCCGTTGCGCATCGAGGTCGCCGCGGCGCTCGTCCGGGGTCCGCGTCGCGGCGCAGAAGGCGTCGACGGCGTCGTCGGTCCACTTCGTCGGCGGCAGCCGCACGCCCTCGTCGTCGATGTGCGTGCTCAGCCCCATCGAGCCCGGCTCGGCACCGCCGACGTCGGCGTGGTGGGCTCTCGTCGCGACAAAGAACGATGGCCTGACCTTCCGTGTCCCGCCGTCGAGAAACACCGGCGCCACGAGGGTCACGTCCGGCAAGTGCGTCCCGCCGGCGAACGGGTCGTTGAGCAGGAACCGGTCGCCCGGTTGAATCGCGTCAACCGGGAATGCGCCCATCACCGCCTTCACCGAAGCCGGGCACGACCCGAGGTGCACCGGGATGTGCGCCGCCTGCGCGACCATGTCGCCCCGCGCGTCGAACAGGGCGCAAGAGAAGTCGAGCCGTTCCTTGATGTTCGGCGAGAACGCGGCGCGCATCAGCCGGACGCCCATCTCCTCGGCGGCGGCGGCGAACAGTTGCCGGAAGACTTCGAGCTCGATGGCGTCGAAGCCGGGCGTCGGTGGCGTTGCGGCGTTCATTCGTCGCGCTCCAATCGCAGCGTTCCGTCGGCCTCCACGGTCAGCGTCCAGCCTTCATGCACAAGCGTAGTTGCGGAGTACTCGGTGACGGTCAGTGGGCCGTGTCGTCGCTCTTCCGGCGCGAGAGCACTCCGATCGATCACGTTTTGTTGCGCGGGAACGCTTGGCTTGCTCAGCTCGGCCGCTTGAGTTGCTTTGACGTCCAAGGCCTCCCCTCGGGCCCAAGCTCGTGCCCAGACAAGCTCTACCGCACGGCCTGGATCGCTGAAACCGAACCGAGCGTGGTGTTGGCAATGAAAGTAGGCAGCGAAACCTGAGACTCCGCGTTCGGTGGTCACAGCTTCGTCGACGTCGAACACCATTTCGTGAGACTGGCCCGCGTACCGGAACGCGACTTCGTAGTCGATCCAACTCTCGCTACATCCCGCCGCGTTTCCAGCCAATGCCTCGTTTGCCAAGGACTTCAGCACCCCGCTCAGGTCAGGTTCGCTTTTCCCGGGCGGGATCGTCCAGTGCAACGACCGTGTGGCTACCGACAGCGGCGGGGCGGCGAGCATCCCGACCGCGGAGAGCAGGCCCGGATGCACGGGCACGCGTACCGCTTTAATCCCGAGTTGATCGGCAAGACCGCAGGCGTGCAACCCGCCCGCACCGCCGAACGGCACGAGCGTGTACCCGCGGGGGTCCTTGCCGCGCTGTAGCGTGACGCGGTGCACGGCTCGGGCCATGTTGAGCTCGGCGACGCGCAACACGCCGCGGGCGAGGTCGTCGGGTTGCATGCTTGCCTGCCGGGCGAGATGCGCGACGGCGTCGAGCGCGGGTTGGCGTTGCGCGACCAACCCGTCGCCGAGCGGGTAGCCGTCGGGCAGATGGCCGAGCGCG
>JANQPR010000190.1 GCA_028285385.1 Phycisphaera sp. | reverse complement strand
GAAGCTGGTCAGCACCTCGCCGCCGTCGTTGACATCGACGGTGCCGCGGTTGACGGCGATGGCGTTGGCGTCGAACAGCGAGCCGCTGCCGGTGACGGTGAGGTTGCCGGTGGTGTTGATGAGGTTGCTGCCAATCGTGCTGCTCCCGGTGGACTGGGCCTGCCCACCGTTCTCGATGACGAGGCCGGCGTCGGCGAGCGTGCCGACGCCGATGATCCGGGCCGTCAGCGAACCGGTGTCGATGGTGGAGGTGTTGCCGTTGTTGGCGGGGGTGCGGGCGCCGAAGCTGAAGAGGGCGTCGGGCAGGTTCGGGTTGGTGTCGAAGCCGGTCATGTGGTTGACTTCAACGGCGCCGAGGAGGCCGCCACCGAGGCGGGCGTCGAACGCGCCGCCGCCCAGGTTGAGCTCGTCGACGATGAGGTTGCCGCCGGCGACGTCGACGGTGGTGCCGGGGACGACGTCGAGCCGGCCCTCGACGGTGAGGAAGCTGGCCTGGCCGACGCCGGCGGTGACGTTGACGGTCGCGCCGGGGTTGAGGGTGAGGTCGTTCTTGGAGATGAACCGGCCGGCGGTGTCGACGTTGAGCGTGCCGGTGGCGTTGACGGTGGTGCCGCCGGTGCCGGTGGTGAAGACGCCGCGGTCGGTGACGTTGACGGCGGCGGAGCCGGCGTTGGCGTTGCCGAGGACGATGCTGGTAGCGCCGGTCTGGGTGAAGGTGGAGCCGTTGCCGGTGACGGTCACCGTCGCGCTGAGGCCGGTCGGCTGCGGGTCGATGTCACGGGCACCGATGAACACTTCGTCGGACACGTCCAGCGAGGCGCCCGACTCAACGGCGAGCATACCGGTGGAGTTGTCCCCGAAGCCCGCGAGCAGCAGGGTTTCGTTCAGGGCCCCGGCCGCCTGGTCGCGGAAGGTCACGTTGGCCGTCCCGCCGAAGAGGCCCCAGAAGCTGAAGCCGGTGCCGCCGTTGAAGGTCGACCCTGCGCCTTCCACGAGGAGCGTGCCAAAGCTGCCGTTACCGATGTCCAACCCGTTGGCGGCCATGAGGCTGCTGCCGGAACGCACCTGGACCGACCGGTTCGCCGCGATCGTGATGCGCGACCCGAGCAGATTGATTTGTGCGTTGTTGCTGGCGTCGAACGTCTGCCCGCTGCCCCACGAAAAGGCCGAGCCGTTCGTGTTCAAGGTGCCGCCGTTGAGGTCAACACCACCGTTGGCGTTGAAGGTGCCGGCGTTGGCGTCGAGGGTGCCGCCGGCGTTGACGGTGGTGAGCCCAGTGACGGTGGTGGTGCCGGTGTTGTTGAGCACGGCGTCGCCGGTGTTGGCGACGACGAGCGGGCCGACGACGTCGAGGGTGGCGATCTGGTTGAAGGTCGCAGGGGCGGTGCCCATGCCGGTGGGGTTGGTGCCGAACTTGAAGGACGAGACGGTGCTGGTGCTCGCGCCGCCGCTGACCTGAGCGGGGGTGACGGAGGTGAGGGTCGCGGCCGCGGCGGGGACGGCGAGGTCGATCGCCCAGGCGCCGACGTTGTTGTTGTTGAACTCTTCGAGGTTCAGCCGGTAGCTCTCGGTTGGCAGCGGGTCGGGCAGGGGGGTGTCGCTGTCGGCAAAGGCGATCTGGGAGTCGAGGCCCAAGCCGGGGAAGTCGTCGTCGAAACCGACGACGGACGCGGTGCTGTCGGTGAGTTCGAGGACCGAGTCGATCCCGCCGGCGACGATCGTTTCGCCGGCGAGGTTGGTGCCGCCGGCGTTGGCGTAGGTGCGGAAGAAGACATTGGGGTTGCTGGCGATGTCGGAGAGCACGCTGAAGTTAAAGTCGTGCTGGTCGCCGGCGGTGTTGAAGTCGCCGGTGACGGAGAAGTACGCCTGCTGGGCCGATGCGGGCGCGGCCGTCGCAGACGCGATTAGGGTGACAGAGGTTGCCGTGGCGTACAACGCGTGGCGCCGGACGGCGGGGCAGTCGTGCTTCATTTCGACGCTCTCTCTTACGGAAAGCCGGAAGCAAAACGGGGCGTCGGAGTTGACCGACGCCCCGTAGATGGGTCAAAGGGAAGCGCGATTCAGCCGCGTCGGCGTCGTCCTGCGAGCATCGGTAGCAGCAGCCCGAGCGTCGTCGGTTCGGGGACCTGCGCGAGGTCGAAGCCGCCGAAGTCCGGCGCGAGGGTCGAGCCCCAGTTCTGGAGGACGAGGTCGAGGTCGCTCTGCTCGACCTGCCTGTTGCCGGACATGTCACCGGTGTTCCACGCGGTGTTGGTGGTGTTGCCCCAGTTCTGGAGGACGGCGTCGAGGTCGCCCTGCTCGACCTGCCCGTTGAGGTTGGCGTCGCCGGGCAGGGCGCGGGTGAACAGCACGGCGTCGACGTTGCCGAAGTTGTCGGCGCGGTAGGTGATGGCCCACGCCTCGCCGACGCCGACGATCGGGTCGAAGACCGGGTCGAAGGTGCCGTTGACGTTCCGGCCGCTGGTGTCGAGGATCAGCTCGATGGAGGAGTAGAACGCGGGGGTGAACCCGTTGCCGAACACGAGGTCGATGCCGCCGGCGAGGTTGAAGGTGCCCTGGCCGCGGATGGTGTCGAAGTCGACGCCGGGCGTGCTGTCGCCGTCGATCTCGAAGGTGACGACGCCGTCGGCCGTGTTGGTGAAGATGCCGCCGGAGTTGACGTTGACCAGGCCCGGGGAGGCGCCGGGGCTGTAGTCGTCGGCCTCGTTGATGAAGTTGCCGCCGTTGAGGACGTTGAAGGCGCCGGCTTGGTTGATGGCCGCGCCCTGCCGGTGCGTGAGCGTGCCGTTGAGGTTCAGCGTCGAGCCGGACTGGATGTCGATGGTCCCGCCGGCCTGGTTGTCGAAGGCGCCGCCGAAGTCGCCGGAGAGCAGCAGCGTGGTATCGGCGGTCGAGCGGAGCGTGCCTTGGTTGATGAACCCGGTGTTTCCGTCGAGGGCGTTGCTGCCCGGGTCGATGCGGAGGGTCATCCCGGCACCCGTGGCCTCGACCAGCCCGGCGGACTGGTTGGTGAAGGCCATGCCGTTCTGCGCGATGTTGCCCGAGCCGCGGAAGGTGTTGTTGACGTTGGTGAGGCGGTTCTGGCCGGCAACGATGCCGCCGTCGTTGACAATCGCGATACCGCCGGCCCCGGTCGTGGGGTTCAGGTTGATGGTGCCGCCGCCAGTGACGGTCAGGTCGTCGATGAGGCGGAAGTCGGAGTTGGTGGTCTCGGGGTTGAGGTCGATGGTGCCGGTGTTGTTGAGGGTGCCGCCGAAGTACGCGTCGGAGTTGTTCCCGACGCGGAAGGCGCCGGCCGTGGAGACGTCGGCGAGGAAGCCGGACTGGCCGCTCGAGACCTCGACAACGCCGCCGTTGAGGCCGCGCAGCTCGCCGCCGGTCACCTCGGCGCCAGAGAACAGCCGGACCAACGAGCCGCCGCCGTCGGCCTCGATGGTGCCGCCGGTGTTGTCGAAGGTGCCGCCGAACTGGCCGGAGAGGGTCATGATCCCGCCGCTGGTCGCCCGCATCAGGCCCTGGTTGGTGAGGTTGTGCGTGGTGCCGGGGTCAATGAACAGGTCTTCGCCGGCCTGGTTCGCGAGCACGGTGCCGCTGGCTTGGTTCAACAGGCCGATGGCGTTCTGCCCGAGTTGGCCGGACCCGCGGATGGTGTTGTCGACGTTGGTGAGCAGGCCCTGACCCGCGCCGCCGCCGTCGTTGATCACGGAGATACCGCCGGAGCCGCTGGTCGGCCGCATGAACAGGTTGCCGCCGCCGTTGAGGACGACGTCGCCGACGATGCGGAAGTCGGAGTTGGTCGTCTCGGGGTTGAGCGACGTGAGCCCGTTGTTGGTGTAGGTGCCGGCGACGAAGAAGTCGGAGTTGTTACCGGCCTCGACGGTGCCGAACGCGGTGACGTCGATGAACCCGCCGGACTGGCCGTCAGAGACCTCGATGACGCCGTTGGCGGTGCCTTCGACGGTGCCGCCGGTGATGTTCATGCTGTTGAATAGTCGGACCGCCGAGCCGGCCCCGGTGGCCTCGATGGTGCCGCCGGTGTTGTCGAGGTCGCCGCCGAACTGCCCGGTGAGCGTCAGGGTGCCGCCGTTGGCGGCGCGGAAGGTCCCCTGGTTGGTCGCTCCGTCGGTTGTGCCGGGGTCAATCAACAGGTCGTTGCCGTTCTGATCGGCGAGGATGAGCCCGTTGGCCTGGTTGAGCAGGCCGATCGCGTTCTGCCCGAGCTGGCCCGAGCCGCGGATGGTGTTGTTAACGTTGGTCAACAAGCCTTGGCCGCCGCCGCCGCCGTCATTGATCACCGCAAATCCGCCGGCCCCGGTGGTGGCGTTCATGACGATGGTGCCGCCGCCGGAGAGGATCAGGTCGTTGACGATCCGGAAGTCGGAGTTGGTGGTCTCGGGGTTGAGCGTGACCGTGCCCTGGTTCGCGAGGGTGTCGGCGAAGAAGGCGTCGGAGTTGTTGCCGGCGCGCAGGTTGCCGTTCAGGGCCAGGGTGACGTCGGTGAAGCCGGCGGAGTTGCCGTCGACGACGTTGATGAGCCCGTCGAGGTCGGTGGTGAGCACGCCGCCGGTGACGTTCACGCTGGCGACCAGTTGCACCTCGGACCCGACGCCGAAGGCCCCGATGTTGCCGCCGGTGCTGTTGAAGTTGCCGCCGAAGACCCCGGTCAACCGCAGCAGGCCGCCGTTGCTGGCCCGCAAAGTGCCGGTGTTGACGAAGCTGTCCACGGCGTTCAGCGGGTCGAGCAAGAGCACGGCCCCGGTGATATCGGCGTCGATCAGTCCGGCGTTGTTCACCATGATGTTGTTGCTGCCGACGTTGCCCGTGCCCGCGATCGTGTGCCCGGCGGCGTTGGTCAGCGTGGTGCTGCCTAAGCCGGTGGCGATCTGGGCGGTGCCGCCGCCGGTCGTGGCCAGCCGCAGCAGGCCGTTGCCGCTGAGGGTGTGGCTGGCTTGAACGCGGTACTGCGAACTGTTTGTGTCGGCCAAAACCGTGATGATGCCGTTGTTGGTCACTCCCAGCGAGATGTCGAGGAAGGTGTTGTTGGCCACGACCAGCTCGTGTTTGGCGGCAACGCCGGTGTCGTTGATCGTCAGCGTGCCCGCGTCGCGGGTGAGGCCGGGGCCGACGGTGACCACGACCTGCGAAGCGGAGTTGGTCGGGTTCAGGATGACCACGTTGTCGGTCGGGTTGTTGGGCTGGGTGCCGGTGTCCCAGTTCGCGTCGTCTTGCCAGACGCCGTTGCCGTTGACGTCCCAGGTGATCTGGCCCGTCGCGGGCTGGACGAACGCAAAGGCGGTGGCGGTTCCCAATGTGAGGGCCGCGCGGACCGCGACCGATGACCGTGACGGCTGATTCGCCTCCAGCATGATGGTTTCCTCTCTCAACGATCTCGGAATGGATTAGAAATGGCGACGGGCAGTACACGATCGCCCGCCCGGGGGTCACCCGCCCCCACGCAACGCACCCACCATAATGAGCGGAAGCATCCGCGCGAAGCCCTAAACGCATACAACCCCCGAAAAATCACGGGCTTCTCACGCCGAAGCCGGACCCCGGTGAGTTGGGGAAACCTGAACGAGTCCTCGGGGCCTGACGTTACGGGATGACCCGCAGGGCGACGGTGGTCACTCGCTGCGTTTCGGTCTGCGACGTCAGCGTCGACGCCGTCCCGATCCCGCCCAGGCCAGAGTCAGCACAGCCGCGGCGACGGGCTCGGGGACCCCGTTTCGCGCGAAGCCCGCCACACCGGTCGAGCCCCAGTTCTGCAGGACGCCGTCGAGCTCGTTCTGATCGATCTGGCCGGTCGGCAGGTCGTTGATCCAGCCGGAAGGGACGCCCGCGAGGGCGGTGTCGACGCCCCAGTTCTGGAGGACCAGGTCGAGGTCGCCCTGTTCGACCTGGCCCGAACCGTTGTAGTCGCCGGGCAGGGCGACGCCGGTCAAGGTCACGGTCAGAATCGCGCCAAAGTCGACGAAGTCGTCACCGGGATTCGGCGGGAGCGTGTTCAGATCGATCTCAAACGGCGTGCCGTCCGCCAGCGTCGCGGTGAGCGGTTGCCCCCCTCGGGAGAAGATGGTCGTCGGCACGCCCGGCACAAGGCCGGCCACCGGGATGCCATTCACTTCAAAGTCGCTGCCGAAAATGTTCACTTGAGCGTTGGCGGTGGCCTCGAAGCTCCCCTCGAACTCGCCGCCGGTCAGGTTCACGACACCGTCGGTCTCGAAGTTGTCGCCGATGCTGCCGCCGGAGATGTTCACCAGGCTGCCGAAATCTGCGGTGAAGTTGTGGCCGACGGTCCCGCCGCTGATGTCGAACAAGCTGAAGGCGCGGGCCATCGTGCCGAACCCCAGATCGCCACCGGAAACGATCACGGTCCCGCCGCTGAGGGCTTCGATCCCGTTTCCCGCCCCCCCGGAAGAGATGTTCAGGACGCCGCCGGTTTCGACGGTCGCGCTCGAATCCAAGAAACCCCCGGTGACGTTCACGGAGCCCTCGATGTCAGCAAACCGCCCGACCACACCGCTGCCGGAGATTTCAAGCTCGGCGCCGTCGAAGATCTGAAACAGGTCGGTGACGATCCCGCCGGACACGTGCACGCGGCTATCGGCGAAGGCCAATACACCGTTGCGAACGATCCCGCCGGAGATGTTCATCTCGCCGCCGGTCTCGACCCGGACCCCGACGCCCACCTCGCCGCCCGAGACGTTCACGACGCCGCCGTTCTCGGCGTCGACGCGGGAGACGTCGGCCGTGCCGCTGATGTTGACCACGCCGCCGGCCAAGGCTTCCGCGCCCGGCCCCACCGTCCCGCCGGAGATGTTCGCCACGCTGCCGGAGCCCACGTCGAGGTTGTTCGACACGTCGGCCGTGCCGGAGATGTTCAGGGTTGTGTTGTTCAGCGCTGAGAGATTGCTGCCCACCGTGCCGCCGGTGATGTCGAGCATGACGCCGCCCGTGGCGGTGAACCGCTCGCCGATGCTCCCGCCCGAGACGTTGACCATCGCGGTGCCCGAGGCGGTGAAGTCGCGTCCGACGCTCCCGCCGCTGATGTTCACCCGGCTGCCGGCGAGCGCCTGAAAGTTGTCGCCGATGCTTCCGCCGGAGAGGTTCACCCGGGCGGCGATGTCGGCGGTGAAGCCGTCATCGACGCTTCCGCCGAAGATGCTGACCCGGTTGGACTCCGTGCGGAAGTCCAGGCCGATGTCGCCGCTGAGCAGGTTCACTTCGCTGGCGGCCAGCGCCGTGAGGTTGTTGCCGACCGTGCCGCCGTCGATGTTGACCTCGGCGCCGGAGGCGGCGGTAAAGTTGTTGGTCGCCGAGCCGAAGTTGTTGAGGTTGAGCTGTGTCGTCTGGCCGGCGACGCCGCCGACGCCGCCCGAGATCGAGACACCGATCGGCGGTGGGCTGGGCACGTCGAGCACGTTGTCGAACAGGCCGGGCAACGAGGGGCCCGGGGCGAACACCTGGGCCGACGCCGGGACGGCCAAGAGCAGGCCACAACAGGCGACGGACGCGTTTGAAACAGGTCGCGGTGAACGCGCTGGCACGATCGCACGCAAAGACATCGACCTCCCTCTCTGTTCTGCAGCCCGACACGGGCATCGATTCCTCGAGCGGGGCCGCGTTACGACCGGATCGGACCGGCAGCCCAAAACTCACGATTCGAGTCTACTGGCGCATAGGAGATACACAAAGCACTGGTTTCCCCGGACGCTAGAACATCATTGCCCAGTCTTACACCGCGGCTTATGGCTTCGGCGTTTTGAACCTGTGATGCGGCCCGGCGTCAAGCCAGCGTCTCGATTTCGGGGAGGTCGCCGACGATCGGGGACAGGTAGGCCTTGAAGCCGTCGCTGATGTCGCATTCGTCGACGACGTACTTGGGGTCGAGGTGGCGGGTCTTGGCGGCGACCTCGCTGATGTCGATCGTGCGGTACTCGACGGTGTACGGCGTGTCCGACGTGCGGACGATGGCGATCGAGCCGGACGGCCGGCCGGAATGGAACGCGGCTTTAACCGCTTCGACGCCGGCCTTGCGGGCTTCGTCCTGGTCGACCGCCGACGCGCAGCCGACGAAGGAGCGCTGCAGGTAGCCGAACGTGTCCGCCCGGACGCGGAGCTTCTGATTCAGCTTCGCGCCGAGCTTGTCCTTGACTAGGTTTGAGAGCAGGTCGCCCAGGGCGCCCGAGCCCGAGAGCTGCACGTTGCCGTGCGCGTCTTTCTCGACGTTCTCTTGCAGCTTGACCATCATCGGCGTGCCGTCGGCGTCGTGGATGCCCTCGGAGACGGCGATCAGGCACCGGCCTAGTTTCGTGTAAACGCGCTCGACGTCGGCGAGGAACTTCTCTTCGCTGAAGCTCGCCTCGGGGACGTAGACCAGGTGCGGCCCGTCGCTGGTGCCCTCGCGCCGGCCGAGCATCGACGCGGCGGTGAGGAACCCGGCGTGCCGGCCCATCACGATGTTGATCTTGATGCCCGGCAGCGCCGCGTTGTCGAGGTTGTCGCCCATGAACGCCTGCGCGACGAACTTCGCCGCGCTGCCGAAGCCCGGCGTGTGGTCGTTTACCGGCAGGTCGTTGTCGATCGTCTTCGGCACGTGGAACGCCTTGAGGTCGAAGCCCTTCGCCTGCGCCTTCTCGGCGATGATCCGGCAGGTGTCCGAGCTGTCGTTGCCGCCGGCGTAGAAGAAGTAGCGGACGTCCTGCCCCTCGAAGCTCTCGAAGATCCGCTGACAATACGCGTCGTCCGGCTTGTCCCGCGACGAGCCGAGCGCCGAGCTCGGCGTTTCGGCGACGCGGTTGAGCACGTCCATCGGCGTGTCGGTCAGGTCGAGGTAGTCGTTCTTGACGATGCCGGCGACGGCGTGGTGCGCGCCGAGGATCTTGCCATCGAAACCGCCCTCGGCGCGGAGCTGCTCGACCACGCCGACGAGAGACTGGTTGATGACGGCGGTGGGTCCGCCGGACTGACCGATAACGGCGTTGCCGCTGGGCATGAACGACTCCGGGTTGCGGGGAACGCGGGCGTCCCGGGGTCCGTGTGCGGGCCCGGTAACGATCCGCCGAGTGTAGAGCAAGCCGCCCGACCGTTTCAAAGCGACCCAGCTTCCGGATTTTTGCCGAAACGCACTGACTCGGCGTTCCGTGCCGTTCGACCATTCCACTGCGGGGGGAGCGGGTCAGAGACCCTCTCACAGGAGCCCGGAAGATGTCGATCAAGTGGAAGTTGTGGCTGCTCACCGCCGTGCCGTTGCTGGCGGTGGCGGCGTTATCGGGTCAGCAGTACTGGGCCAACGCCCGGGCCGCCGCGGCGATGACGCAGGTCCGAGAGCTCACGGGCCTGGCGACCCGGATCAGCGCGCTGGTCCACGAGACGCAGAAGGAACGCGGCATGACCGCAGGGTTCCTGGGCAGCAAGGGCGCGAAGTTCGCCGCCGAGCTCCCGAAACAGCGTGACACCGCCGCCGCCCGCGCCGACGAGTGGTTCGCATTCCTCGATACGCTCGACCGCGACGCGTTCCCTGACGCGGTGCAAGCCCGCCTCGGCGACGCGATCGAGCAGTGGGAAGGCCTCGCCGCCGTGCGCGACCGCGTCTCGTCGCAAGCGATCCCGGCCTCCGAAGCCATCGGCTACTACACCGAGTTCAACCGGCGCTGCCTCGACACCATCGGCGCGATCAGCCAGGCGTCGAGCAACGCCGAGGTCAACGCGGCCGTCAACGCCTACGTGCTATTCCTCAAGGGCAAGGAGCGGGCCGGCATCGAACGCGCGGTGCTCTCGAACACCTTCGCGGCGGACAAGTTCGGCCCGGGGATGTTCCGCAAGTTCGTCTCGCTCGTCACCGAGCAGGACGCCTACTTCCGAGAGTTCGCGTTGCGCGCCGGAGACGACGCGATCGCGTCCTTTGAAGGCGCGATGCAGCACGCATCCGTCGCGCAGGTCCAGCGCCTCCGGCAGGTCGCGTTCGACAACGCCGACACCGGCGGCTTCGGGGTCGACGCCGGGGACTGGTTCGCCACCATCACACAGAAGATCAACCAGCTCAAGGCGGTGGAAGACGCGTTGTCCGGCCAGGTCACGGAACTCGCCGCGGCGCGGTGTGCACAGGCCGTCCGGGCGCAGTGGGCCGTCGCGGGCTTCGCGGGGGCGATGCTGCTTGTCGGCGGGTTCGGCGGGTGGTGGGTGACGCGTTCGGTGAACCGACCCATGCTCGCGCTGATGGGTCGGATGCAGGAGGTGTCCGAGACGAACAACCTGACGCTCACCGCCAACGAGAAGGGCAGCGACGAGCTCGCGCAGCTGGGCAAGAGCTACAACGCGATGCTGGGCACGATGCGCGACCTGCTTACGCGGGTGAACCAGACCAGCGAAGAGGTCGCCGCCGCCGCCACCGAAGTCGCCGCGTCGTCGGAAGAGTTGCTGACTGGTACCGACGAGCAGAGCCAGCAGGTCACGCAGATCGGCGCCGCCGTCGAGCAGATGTCGGCGAGCGTGGTGCAGGTCGAGCGTCAGGCGACCGAGGTGTCGCGCGACGCCACTGCCGCGGGCGAGGTGGCGCAGTCCGGCCGGGAGATCGTGCAGCAGACCGTGTCCGGGATGGAGACCATCCGCGACGCGGTGAGCCAGTCGTCGGTCGCCGTGCAGGACCTCGGCAAGCGGGGCGAGGAGATCGGGCAGATTATCGCTGTCATCAACGACATCGCCGACCAGACCAACCTGCTCGCGCTCAACGCCGCGATCGAAGCGGCCCGGGCCGGCGAGCACGGCCGGGGGTTCGCGGTCGTCGCCGACGAGGTCCGCAAGCTCGCCGACCGCACGACCGCGGCGACACAGGAGATCGGCGAGTCGATCCAGGCGATCCAGGCGGGCACGGCCGAAGCGGTCGACCGCATGGAGTCCGGCACGCAGCGCGTGCGCGACGGCGTCGACGCCGCCGGCCAGGCGGGGCGCAGCCTCGACGAGATCGTCAACACCGCCGCGGGCCTGGGGCAGAAGGTCGGCTCGATCGCCGAGGCGGCACGCGAGCAGACCACCGCGTCCGAGATGGTTGCGCAGGGCATCGAACAGATCAACGCGGTGTCGATCCAGTCGCGCGAGGGAAGCCGGCAAGCCGCCGAAGCCGCCGCCAGTCTGTCTCAGCGCGCCGAGACGCTGCGCGAGCTGGTCTCGCGGTTCCGGACCGAGGCCGCGAAGACGCCGGCCTGAATCGATCGCTTGGCGGACCCAGACGACGTCCGGGAGTTCGCGTCGACCCCGCGTAGCGGGGTCGCGCACGGCGATCACGTCGTTTGTCCTCTCGCTGATCGGCCTGCTCACCGGGTGCCTCGGCATCGGGCTGCTGCTGGCGTTGGTCGGCAAGCCGGAGCGGTTCGATGGCGGTCTGCCCGTGGTCCGCGCCAACGGCAGCACGGAGTGGGTGCCCGACATCGACCTGCCGGAGGTGGAGGAGATCGTCGAGGGCCAGACCGGCCGGTCGATCGACGAACTGAACTCACGCGCTGAGCCGCGGTTCGAAACGTCAAGCGGCTACGCCAGCAGCGCTTCGAGGTCTTCGCGCGTCAGCGTGCTGAGCACGTTCTGCTCGCCGCCGACGATCGCCTCGGCGAGGTTGCGTTTGCGCTGCTGCAGCTCGAGGATGCGCTGCTCGACCGTGTCTTCGCAGATCATGCGGTAGGCGAAGACCGGCTTGGTCTGCCCGATGCGGTGCGTGCGGTCGATGGCCTGTTGCTCGACGGCGGGGTTCCACCACGGGTCGAGGATGAACACGTACTCCGCCGCGGTGAGGTTCAACCCGACGCCGCCGGCCTTGAGCGAGATCAGGAAGACCTGCACGTCCGGGTCGGTCTGGAAGTCCTCGACGACCTGCTTGCGGTTGCGCGTCTGGCCGTCGAGGTAGGCGTACTTGATGCCCAGCGCGTCGAAACGCTGCCGCACCAGCGCGAGCATCGAGGTGAACTGCGAGAACACCAGGGCCTTCTGCCCCTCGTCCATCACCTCGCGCAGCATCTCGTCGAGGGCGTCGAGCTTGGCCGAGGGGGCGTCGGCGGTGTTGATGCCGGCTTTGTCGATCAGCGCCGGGTGGCACGCCGCTTGGCGGAGGCGGAGCAGCGCTTCGAGCACCATGAAGGCCGACCGGCCCAGGGATTTGCCGGCCGTGACGCCGTCGGCGTCGAGCTGGTTGATCAACGTGCCGCGGTAGTACTCCCGCAGCTCGTCGTAGACCTTGCGCTGGGCCGGTTCCATCTCGCAGTGGATGGTCTGCTCGGTCTTGGCGGGCAGGTCGGAGAGGACCTGCGCTTTCGTGCGGCGGAGGATGAACGGCCGCAGCGCCGCGGCGAGCTGGTGCAGCGGAGACGTCTTCTGGTTCCCGTTGTCGGAAGGCCGGTTGACGACTTCGTCGTCGGGCTCCGCCTCGCTTGGTTCGTCGTCGCTCGCGCTCGCGTCGGCGGTGCCGTTGCCGTTGTTCGGTCCGAGTTGCTCGGCGTCGATGTTGGCCGATGCGCCGCGGACGAGGTCGGCGAAGCGGGCGTTGGCGCCGAGCATGCCGGGGTTGAGGAACTCGAAGATGGACCACAGGTCGCCGAGGTGGTTCTCGACGGGCGTGCCGGTGAGCGCGAGTCGGTGGGTGGCGTTGAGCAGGCGCGCGGCCTTGGCGCTCTGCGAGCCGGGGTTTTTGATGGCTTGGGCCTCGTCGAGGACGACGTAGTCGAACTCGGTGTCGGCGAGCTGCTCGGCGTCGCGGCGCATCAGCCCGTAGCTGGTGACGACCAGGTCGTATCCGCCGAGCCGTTTGAGGTGTTGTGTGCGCTCCGGCCCGGCGTACGCGAGGACCTTGAACTCGGGCGTGAACTTCTGCGACTCGTCGAGCCAGTTGAACACGACGGAACGCGGCGCGACGATCAGCGTTGGCTTGGCCGAATCCGCTTGGCCGTTCGTGGAAGCGCGGCGCTTCTGCAGCATAGCGAGGACCTGGACGGTCTTGCCTAGGCCCATGTCGTCGGCGAGGACGCCGCCCATACCGAACCGGCGGAGGAACTGGAACCAGCCCAGGCCGTGCCGCTGGTAGGTGCGCAGCGTCCCCTGGAAGTCGGCGTGGGGTTGCTGCGGGTCGATGCCGTCGAACCCGCGGATGGATTTGCGGGCCTGGTTGAACGGGTCGTCGACGCGGAGCAGTTCCTGTTCGTCGAGGAGCGCGTCGAGCACCGCGGCCTGGGACTGCTTGAAGCGCAGGTGGTCGCCGTGCAGTTCGCCGAGCGCC
>JANQPR010000182.1 GCA_028285385.1 Phycisphaera sp. | reverse complement strand
GCGGGCCGGTCGCGACGCTGCGGCTGCTCATGCCGCAGATGTACATCGTCGGCGTCAGCAGCATCTCGGTCGTTGCGCTCGTCGGGTTGTTCGTCGGCGCCGTCATCGGCATCGAGAGCTACGAGCCGCTCGCGCAGATCGGGCAGGAGTCGCGCCTCGGCGGGGCGATCGGGTTGTCGGTCGTGAAGCAGATCGGCCCGGTGCTGGCGGCGGTGATGATCGCCGGCCGGGTCGGCGGGGCGGTGTCCGCCGAGCTGGGCACGATGCGCGTGACCGAGCAACTCGACGCGTTGCGGGCGATGGGCACGGACCCGATCCGGTTCCTTGTCGTGCCCCGGGTGTTGGCGTGCGTCGCGATGCTGCCCGTCCTGACCGTGTTCTCCGACCTGCTCGGGATCTACGGCGGGTACCTCGTTGTCGTCGTCGGGTTCGGCGTCGACGGCGGCGAGTACTGGGACTTCTCGTCGTACCTGATCGACTCGTGGGACGTGTTCACCGGTCTGATCAAGGCGGTGGTCTTCGGGTTGTTGATCGGGCTGATCGCGTGTTTCAAAGGGTTCCACTGCGAGGCGGGCGCGTCGGGCGTCGGCCGGGCGACGACGGAAGCGTTCGTCACCTCGTTCATCGCGATCATCATCGCGAACTTCTTCCTGGCCAAGTTCCTCAACGAGATCGACGCGTTGCTCAACGGCGTGACGTCGCCGATCTGAGACCGGGCGGTCAATCCACCGCCTGTGGAAGCCAGCGCTGGAACTCGTCGTCGGCGTCGAGGGTGACGTAGTGCCCGCCGGTTGCGCGGGCGAGGTCTTCCATCGCGAAGCTGTCGGCGTCGAGCATGACGGCGTCGATGCGCACACCGGGCAACAGGCCGCGCAACGCCTCGGCCTCTGCGTCACCCACGCGCCGGCCGGTGACAAACACCACGACGCCCGGGTTCTCCTTTGCCACGTCCTCGGCGACACGGAGCAACTCCGATCCCGGCTGATCCGACGGGATCGAACGCAAGCGGTCGAGTAAAACGGCGGAATCCAGCACGGGCAACGCCTGCCAGCCGAACGTCAGTTCGTACTCGGCTTCGGGCTGGTTGATCCACACCGCGACGCGGACGCCCGGCGCTCGACGGCCCAGACCGTCACGCAAGAACGCGACGACGGCGTCGCGGGAAGCCGGGTCAAGTTCGGTCACGTCGAGCACCACCGCCACGCGCTCTGCCAACGGCAGTCCGAACAGGTTCGGCGCCTCGATCTCGAACGGGTTGGCGTCGGGGTCGTGCGTAAATGTTTCGACGTAGGCCGGGGTGTGGGTCTCTTCCGCCGGGCCGATCAGCATCGTGTACGCCGCGAACGCGCACAGCCCCAACACCCCGAGCACCACGGCGAAGAACCCGACCGCTGTCGCCGCGCGCACCACGTGCCGCTTCGTCGGCGCCATCGGCACTCGGTCGAGGTGTTCGACGGTGACGGTCCGGCCCGAGGCCGTGCGGAAGGTCTGCGGGCCCGCGTCGCGCGTCGGGGCGTCGGGGCGGTCGATCCGCTCGTCGCCGGGCGCCGCGGGGCGTTCGAGGCGCTCGGCGTGCGCGGCCCCCTCCTCCGGGACGGTCATCAAGGTCCCGCAGTGGCTGCACCGACAGACGCCGCCGGCAAACCCGCGGTCGAGTTCCAGCAGCGTGTCGCAGCCCGGGCACTCGAGGTCGATCGTGTTCATGGGTCACCGTGCGGCGAAGGGAGCAACGGCAAACGGCCGGCCATTCACGGTCGCGTGCCGTCCCACAGGTAGTACACGCCGACCGGGGTCCCGAAGCCCGGCAACGGGTCGGCCAGGTTTAGTTGCATCAGGTTCAGTTGCGTCGTTGTCCGCGAAGCAACCGGCGAATCCGCGTACACCGAACCCGGTTGGTCCAACGGCCGGTGGTAGCGCACGAGGTCGGCGCGGGTCAGCCCGGCCCGGTCCTTGGCTTCGTCGAAGGCATCATGCAGGTCCCCGAGTCGGTCGACCATGCCCCACTCCAGCGCCTGTTCGCCGGTAACAACGCGGCCATCGAACGCTTGATCCGTATGGATGATCCCCGGCCGACGCGCCTCGACAACATCAACGAACCGGTCATAGAAGTCGTCGACCATGGCGCTCAGCGTCGCGCGCTGCTCGGGCGTGAGTTCGGACAAGGGCGAGCCCGCGTCCTTGTTCGGCCCGGAGGTGATCGCGTCGAGCGAGACGCCCCAGCGTTCGAGCGCCGGCTTGACCGAGACGGTCTGCAGGATCACGCCAACCGACCCGGTAATGGTGGTGGGGTGGGCGATGACGGCGTCCCCCGCACACGCGAGGTAGTACCCGCCGGAGGTGGCGAGGTCCATCATGACGACCACCGCGGGCTTGCCGGTGCGCCGCTTGAAGCGCAGCAACTCGCGGTGCATCAGGTCCGACGCGGTCACGGTCCCGCCCGGCGAGTTGACGCGGACGATCACCGCCTTCACGTCGCGGTCCGCGGCGGCTCGGTTCAACGCCTCGGTAAACGACGACACCGGGTTCGGCTCGGTGTTCAGCACCCCACGCCGCTCGGCGTTGGTCAGTACCCCCGACACGTCGATCAGCGCGACCTTCGACGAGCCCCACCGGCCGTCGCGCATCACCGTCGTCTCGGTCAGCGCTCGATCGCCTGGCGTCAACCCGACCACGAATGTCGCCCGGCCGCAACCGGACAAGAGCAACACTATGACCAGCAGACACGACAGTACTCGCATGTTGTGAGTTTACGCCGACGCCGTCACCGCAGCGGCACGAGTTCGGCGGGCAGGCACGCGCCGTTGGTCTGGATGATGTCCCGGTAGCGGAAGTAGGAGTCTTTCGGGATGCGTTCCTTGCTGTCGTAGTCGATGTAGACCAAGCCGAACCGTTTCTGGTACCCCTCGGCCCACTCGAAGTTGTCCATCACGGACCAGTGGAAGTAACCCGCGCAGTCTGCGCCCTCGGCGACGGCGTCGCGTAGGCCCGTGAGGTGCCGGTCGAGGAAGTCGACGCGGGCCGCGTCGTGGACCTTGCCGTCGGCGGCGACCCAGTCCATGCTCGCGCAGCCGTTTTCGGTGATGTAAACCGGCACGCCGTACCGCTTGGCGCAGTGCTTCACGCCCCACGGCACGCACTCGGGCGTCACCGGCCAACCCATCATCGTGAACGGGTGCCCGTCGACGCGATCCACGACTTCGGGTTGCCCGCCGCCGCCGGCGCGGATGGTTTTCGAGTTGTAGACGTTGATGCCAAAGAAATCGATCGGCTGGTGGATGACCTTCAGGTCGTCGGCGTAGCCCCGGGGCATCACGTGACCGAAGCGTTCGTCGAAGCCCTCGGGGTATTGGCCGAGGATCGCTGGGTCGCCCATGAACCCGTGGTTGAACAGGTTGAGCCCCTCGGGTTCGAGGGCAAACGTCCAGTCGTAGGCGGCCTGAACGTCGGCCGGGCCATCGCTGGCGGGGGTGCCGATCTTGCCGGTGGGGGCGCAACCGATGCGGGGCGTCCGTTTGCAGTGTTCGCGGAGCGTGGTCACGGCCCGGCCGTGAGCCATGAGCGCGTGGTGGTGCGCGACGAGGACCTCGCCCTCGGGCAGCTTCCACCCGGGCGCGTGCACGCCGTTGTACAGCCCGAGCCCGGTGAAGCACGCCGGCTCGTTGAGCGTGAACCAGCCGGTCACCCGGTCGCCGAGGCGCTGGGCGATTAGTTCGGTGTAGTCCGCGAACCACCGGGGCATGTTGGGATTGAGGAACCCGCCCCGGCGTTGCAAGGCGATCGGTAGGTCCCAGTGGAACAGCGTGACCCACGGCTCGACGCCGTGCTCGAGCAGCGCGTCGACCAGCCGGTCGTAGAACGCCAACCCCTCCTCGTTGGGTTGCCCGGTGCCGTCGGGCATGACGCGCGGCCAGGCGACCGACAGCCGGTAGGCGTGGGTGCCCAGCTCGGCCATGAGCTTCACGTCTTCCACGTAGCGGTGGTAGTGGTCGCAACCGTCGGCGCCGGTGTGCCCGTCGTGGACCTTCCCGGGCCAGCGGGAGAAGACGTCCCAGACGCTATCGGACCGCCCGCCGACATTGCCTGCCCCCTCGACTTGGTACGCCGCCGCCGCCACCCCCCAAAGAAAACCTTTCGGGAATCCACCGTTCATACGGGAAACCTAGCAGAGCCAGGCGCTGCCAGACGGGGCCGCCTGCATCCCACGCACAAATCGCGGAGAATCCCGGTAACCGGGTACCGACGCGGGGGCGTAGCTCAGTGGTTAGAGCAGGGGACTCATAATCCCTCGGTCCCAGGTTCGAATCCTGGCGCCCCTATTGCCCGCCCGGCGAAACACACCGTCCCGTAACCCGTTTTGCGCCCAAGGCTTGCCCGCCTCACGACGCCGCGGGTAACGATGCGTTGCGCACGGCGGCGCGGTTTGGGGCCGGGGTAGACAGTCGCGCCGGACGGACGGGAAGGGCCCGTCGATCCGGCCGATACCCCCGGTGCCGGAGGCTCGCATGCGTGGATGGTTCCGATACCCCGTGAACGCGATGACGTGGCTGCTGCCGACCGCGGCGGTGTTGCTGGTAGTGGGCGCGCTCACGGCGGCGAACGTCGTGATCGAGATCGAGCGCGGTGGCCAAGTGACCGTGACCGACCCCGACAACCGGGTCGAACTGCGACAGACACCGCCCGACGGCGGGACCGGTGAAGCCAGCGGCGGCACGCACGAAAGCCAAGACGCAAAAACGCCCGTCGCGTTTTCGGCGGATACACCCACGCTTTGGGACGGGGCGTCGCCCCTGCGCATCGAAGTCACCACACCAAACGATTGGCCGAGCGACGCCGACGTGCTGGTGCTCGCGTGGTCCGACGCGCAAAGCGACATGGTCGACGGCTTGGCGCCGCGCTTCGAGCGAGCCCCGGTGGCGTTGAGTGAAGCCGACCTGAATTCGCTGCCGTCGGGCAGTGTTGAACTGCAAGCGCTGTGGCGGAAGGACAACCGGGTCGTCTCGATGGCTCGCCACCGACTGCATGTTGAACGCGCCGCGGCAACAGATCAGACGAAGAAACCCCACCCCGGCGGCAATCAAAACGACGACGGTTTCACTGCCTGGCCGCTGCACCCCGACGCCCGGGCCGTGTACGTCTCGGCCGACGGCGATGACCTCAACTCCGGGCTCTCGCCCCGCGACCCCGTGCGGTCGCTGATCAAGGGCAAATCGCTGCTGCGTGACAGCTACGGCGACCACCTGCTGCTCCGGGCCGGCGACACCTTCCGCGGCGGCTTTGGCACATGGGCGGTCTCCGGCTACAACCGCGACTTCCCCGTGCTCATCGGCGTCTACGGCGACGGGGATCGCCCGACCATCCTCACCACCGGCGGCGGGCTCCTCCGCACCGACCACCGCCGTCGGGTCGACTTCGTCGCGCTGCAGGGCGTGCACGCCGTCGCAGAACGCCGCGACCCGAGCCGCGCCGCCTTCGACCGCAGCCACATCCCTTACCGCGAGACCGGCGTTGCGTGGTTCGCCTCCGCCGTCGGGCTTCACGTCGAGGACTGCGTCTTCGAGCGTTTCAACTTCCACCTCGTCCTGCAGCACAAAGCGGCCGGCGGGATCCGCGACGTCACGATCCGGCGCTGCGTCCTCGCCGACGCCTACTCGCACTGGGACGGCGACAAGGGCGGGCACAGCTCGGGCATGTTTGCCACCGGCGTCACCGGGCTGCGCATCGACGAGTGCGTCTTCGACCACAACGGCTGGGCCGCGGCTAACGAGGACATCAACGGTGCCGGCCGGACCAAGTTCAACCACAACATCTACATCCAGCAACGCAGCCGCGACGTCGCCGTCACCCGCAGTGTCCTGGCCCGCGGCGCGTCGTACGGCCTGCAACTCCGGCCCGGCGGCCGCGCCGAGGGCAACCTCTTCGCCCGCAACACGCACGGCATGTACCTCGCCGTCGCGCCGTCCGTCGTCGCCCACAACGTCGTCGCCGAAAGCACCGACCTGCACGGCCGCGCGGGTGGCAAACGCGGCAACGGCATCATGACCTGGCCCGTCGAGCACGCGCTCATCGAGCACAACCTCGTCCTCGACAAACGCGGCAGCGCGCCCTGGGCAGGCGCGTTCGAGATCAGCGCCTTCGGCGATTGGTCGATGCCCGTGCCCGGCTACCGCGTCACGCTCCGACACAACACCGTCAGCGACTGGCCCCGCAACGAAGGCCGGCCCGCGATCGTCGTCTACGACAAGTCCGCCGACGTCACGATGCAGGGCAACGTGCTCGACCGCGAGTCCGGCGGCGAGACCGAGCCTCGCTTTGTCGACCCAGACATGGACCTCGACCAGGCGGCCGGCGGCAGTTTCGTGGATTGGCTCGAGCGCGCCCGCCAACGCCCGCGCGGCACGTGGGACGAAACGCTCGCCGCGAAACACCTCAACGGCCAACTATTCGCGGCCTACGCGCTTAAGCCGTAACGCTAAGCAGCGCGGCCGACGTCTCCACCTGCGCTACGCCCAAGCCGCGTCGTACACGGCCGAGAGCGCCCGGTGTGCCGCCGATTCCGCGGGAGAACTCAACGGCTCGTCCCACCGCTCGAAGCACACCCGTCGACGCAACGCCGCCAGCAACGCCGAGCGGGCCGAGCCAAGCAGCCGCTTGTACCACGCGTCGAAACGCGTCAACTCTGACACCAACACCACCCGGTGCGGCCGGAGCAGTTGAACCGCGTTGCTGATCCCCATGGCCAGCCAGTCCGTCATCTCGGCCACCGCCGCGTCGTCGCCCTCGACGCCCGAAGGAAACGCGCTGCACAGTTCAGCCAGCGTCCGCACCGTGCTAGCGCCGTGCCGGTGCAGGAATGGCGTCGACACGATGCGTTCCAGGCAGCCGACCTGCCCGCAGAAGCACCGCTCGGTGTCCACGGGCAGACGTGTGTGCCCCAGTTCGTTTCCGCCAACCACGCAGCCGCGGTTCGGCCGGCCATTGACGAGCACCGACGCCCCGAGTGCTCCGTCACCGACGCGCACGAGCAGCACGTCTTGGCCTTCCGTGTCGGCATCGCGTTGCGTCCAAGACCACCGCGCCGCCAGCGCGTGCACGTCGTTATCGACCAGCGTCGGCAGGCCCCCGCACGACCCGAGCAACGAGCTGAGGTACGAGGCAACCTCCGACGCACGCCCAGCGCCCAACGCGGCCGGCCCTGCCCCATCTGTTCCGTGGTCGAGTTCGACCAACCCCGGCACGGTGATCGCCACGCCAAGTGTCGCCTTGCCCGCCGCCGACCGCACCGCGTCCGCGGCCTCGTCGACGCCGCCACGCCAGACCGGCCCGACCGGCCGACCGAGCAAGTTCACCGCACGCACCTGGGCCAACCCGCCGTCGACCGCCACACCCAGCACCGCCCGACCCGTGTCGTCCACCGCCACCGGCACTCGCGGGCGGCCCGCGCCCGCCGCGGACGCCACCGGCTCCGATTCCCGAACCAAATGCCGCGACAGCAACGCCGTAACCGCCTCGCCGACCGAGTTTGGCCGGGCGTTCAACACTGCCGCCAACTCGGCCCGACTTCGCGGCCCGCGACGTCGCAGGCCGCTCAATATCTCCCTTTCCAACGGCCGGAAGAGGTTCCTAAACTCATTCATGACATGAGACTAACTTGAAATCTATCCTGGGATTGATAAAAATATCTTATTTGATATTATTTTAGATCCACGACCTGATTCATGTTGACCCGGAACCCCGCCATGCCCGCCACCGCCGCCCGTCGTTCGCCCGCCACCGCCCGTGAACACATCGACACCCGCGTGTTCGGGATGCCTGACGAGGTCAACCGGGCCGTCGCCGCCGAGATCGCCGCCCTGATCCGCCAGCGTCAGGCCGAAGGGGGCCACGCCGTGCTCGGGCTCGCGACCGGCTCCACGCCGACCGGTATCTACACCGAACTCATCCGGCTCCACGAGGAAGAGGGCCTGTCGTTCAAGAACGTGGTCACGTTCAACCTCGACGAGTACTGGCCGATGCAGCCGGGCGAGTTGCAGAGCTACGTCCGCTTCATGAACGAGCACCTGTTCGATCACATCGACATCCCAAAGGAAAACATCCACATCCCCGACGGCACGCTCGCCGCCGAGGGCGTCCCCGCGTTCTGCGCCGACTACGAGAAGAAGATCGAAGCCGCCGGCGGTTTGGACATCCAACTCCTGGGCATCGGGCGCACCGGGCACATCGGGTTCAACGAACCCGGCTCCAGCGAAGACTCCCGCACCCGCATGATCTGGCTCGACCGCGTGACTCGGCTCGACGCCGCGTCGGACTTCTTCGGCCTCGAGCACGTGCCCAAGCGCGCGATCACGATGGGCGTCGGCACCATCATGGAGGCGCGCCGCGTAATCCTCGTCGCGTTCGGGGAGAACAAGGCCCCGATCGTCGCCAAGGCCATCGAGGGCGAGATCACACCTGTGGTCGCCGCGTCCTTCCTGCAGAAGCACGACAACACGACGTTCTTCCTCGACGGCGCCGCCGCCGCGTCGCTCACTCGGTTCGCGACGCCCTGGCTCGTCGGCGACTGTGTCTGGGACGACGCGCTGATCCGCAAAGCCGTCACCTGGCTCGCGCTTAAGCTCGACAAGCCGATCCTCAAACTCACCGACGAGGACTACAACGAGCATCACCTCCAAGGCCTGATCGCCGAGCACGGCCCGGCGTACAACATCAACGTCAACGTCTTCGGCACGATGCAGCAGACGATCACCGGGTGGCCGGGCGGCAAGCCGCAGGACGCGCAACGCCAGACCACGCACATCGCCAAGGGCGACGGCGTCTTCCCCAAGAAGTGCCTGATCTTCTCGCCGCACCCCGACGACGACGTCATCTCCATGGGCGGCACGCTCATCCGCCTCGCCGACCAGGGCCACGAGGTCCACGTCGCGTACCAGGTCTCCGGCAGCATCGCCGTGTTCGACGAAGACGCGATCCGCTTCACGGACTTCGCGTCGGACTTCAACCACGCCTTCGGCATCGACCAGCAACAGACCGCCGGCATCGAAGACCACATCGAGACGTTCCTCAAGAACAAGGAGCCCGGGCAGGTTGATTCGCCCGAGACGCAGAAGATCAAGGCGTTGATCCGTCGGGGCGAGGCGCGAGCGGCAGGGCGGGCGTGCGGTGTGCCCTACGAGAACCTGCACTTCCTCGACATGCCGTTCTACGAGACCGGTACCGTCCGCAAGAGGCCGATCGGCGACGCGGATGTACGCATCATCGCCGAACTGCTTGAGAAGATTCAGCCGCACCAGGTCTACTGCGCGGGCGACCTGTCCGACCCACACGGCACGCACCGCGTGTGCCTGCAGGCAATCTTCGCGGCGATCGATCAAGTCAAGAGCCAAACGTGGTACGAGGACTGCGAGGTCTGGCTTTACCGCGGCGCCTGGCAGGAGTGGGAGCCGGAGCGGATCGAACTGGCCGTGCCGATCAGCCCGGAAGAGTTGATGCGCAAGCGTCACGCGATCTTCAAGCACGAGTCGCAGAAGGACAAGGCGTTGTTCCCCGGGAACGACCCGCGCGAGTTCTGGCAACGGGCCGAGGACCGCAACCGCGCGACCGCCGAGGTCTACGACAAGCTCGGGCTGGCCGAGTACGAGGCGATCGAGGCGTTCGTGAAGTGGAACGGCGAGCCGGTGACGAAACTGAACCCAGTGATCACGAAGCTCGCGGCGACCACGTAAGCGCCTTCAAGGGTTGAGACTTCATCCGGCCCGCGTGGGTCGGCGGCAGAGCAAAGAGCGTTACTCCTTCTTCGTGGAGGTCGCTCGGATGTTGCGTATGAAATCGAGATGGGCGGGTTGGGGCGCGTTGGCGGTTCTGTTATTGGTGGGTTCGGTGCCGGGGTGTGGTCTGGGCACGGCAGAACGGGTCGCGTGGTACGAAGCCCGTGCGCATGAAGCCAGGGGATTGATCGAAGCAATCGACGCGCGGCTGGAACCGGCGGCGGCGGAGTTGGCGACGCTGCGCGAGCAACTCGCGGCGATCGAACAACATCACCCCGGCAGCGCGATCACGAAGCGGATGCGACAGGCGGTTAAACGGGCCAGCAAAGCCATCGACGCGGCGCGTTCTCGCCGGGCGCAGGCGATGGCGGCGTTGGAGCAGGCGGAGGCGTCGATCGCGGCGTTGCAGCGGGCGGACGCGGACTGGGGCGATGAACTCATCGCAGCGGGGCAGGTCGGCCAGGCGGTCGCGCCGCTCACGGGGCCGGCGGCGCCGTGGGTCGCGCTCGGCTCGCACGTGCTGGCGTTGCTGGGCGGGTTGATGATCCGCCGGCCGGGCGACGTGTCGGGCCAACGCGCGAAGACCGAGGAACACGGCGCGTGGGACGAGGCCGACGCCCAGGCGTTCGAGCGCGGGTTCCGCACCGGCCGGGCCGAGGGGCGTTGGGAAACGCTCGAACGGCGCGGCTCGGACGCGCGATGAACCGGCGTCGTTTTGGTTCAGCGCGGCACCCGCCCGGGCAGCGTCACCGGGTCCTCGACGAGGCGGAGCGTCTTGGCGTCGGCGTCGACCTCGACCAAGCCGCCGACGGGGAACGTCGTGTTCCAACGCACATGCCCAACCGGGACCCGGCCGAGGACGGGGTAGTTGCGGTCGGCGAAGTACTGGCGGATCACGTCGTCGACGTCCCACGTGTCTTTGCCCTCGTCGTCGTCGGGCTCGGCGCGCGTGAAGTATCCGATCACGGCGCCGGCGAGGTTATCGAGCTTCCCGGCCGACTCGAGCTGCTGGAGCATCCGGTCCACGCGGTACGGCGCTTCGCGGACGTCTTCCATGAACAGCACCCGGCCTTCGGTTTCGATCTCGAACGGCGTACCCATGGTCGCGGCGAGCAGCGAGAGGTTCCCGCCGATCATCCGACCGGTCGCCTTGCCGGGGGCAATCGTTTCGAGCTCGGCGACGTCTTCGTAGCCGCCAAACTCATAGGCAAAGCCCTTGCCTTCTTCGCCTCGCTTCCCGTCTTGTTCGTAAGACGACGCGAGCAACGTGCGCCAGAAGTACTTCTCGGCGAGCGGGTGGAAGCCGTTGTCCGAGCCGAGGCCCCACTGCGGGTTGGGCGAATGGAACGTGACGAGCCCGGTGCGTTGGTGGATGGCCTGGTGCAGCGCGGTGATGTCGGAGAACCCGATGAAGACCTTGGGGTTGGCGGCGATGCTGTCGAAATCGAGCAGGTCGAGGATGCGTGTCGCCCCGTAGCCACCCGTGCCGGGGAAGACCGCGTCGACGTCGGGGTCCGTGAACGCGGCCATGAGCTCGGCCGCGCGGACCTCGTCGGGCCCGGCGAGGTATGCGGTCCGGCGGAACAGGCCATCGGGGAGCACGACGTTGAAACCCATCGCTTCGAGGCGTTGCCTGGCCAGCATCACGCGGTCTTCGATCAGCTCGCCGGCGGGGGCGACGAACATGATCGTGTCGCCGGGCTCGAGGGCTTTCGGTTTGGTCACCGCGTGGTCCGGTTGGGGGACGGCGTCGGGCGGCGCCGCTGGCAGGAACGCGCCGCGGCTGGCTGAGGCTTGGCAACAACTCGGAACGGGTTGCGTGGCCGGGGTTTCCGCGGCGGCATGCAAAGGAGCAGCCATGCCGAACGCACCCACGAAACCGAACCACCACGAGCGGGGGAGGCATTGCATCTGCGGAGTGTAGACCGCCGTCGGCGTGGGGCCGAGCCGCTCCGCTTTTTGGCTCCGCTAGACTCCGCCGCTTGCTCTGGCTCGGCGTCATCCTCGGCATCGTCACCGCGTGGGGCCATTCGCTGGCGTATCTGGCGTCGCGGTGGTTCACGGTCGGGAAGCGCGGCACCAGCAAACAACTGCTCGTCGTCGCGCACCTGCAGTTGGGGTTGCTGGCGTCGGCGGGGATCGGGCTGGCGTGGCCCAGCGGGTTGACTTTCGATTGGTCGTGGGGAGTGCCGGCGCTGATCGGGGTCGCGTGTTTCTGCGGGGCGCAGAGCTGTCTGTTTGGTTCGTTGCGGCACGCGGACGCCTCCGTCGTCGCGCCGTTGTTGTCGGTCAAGATCGCGGTGCTGGCCGGGGTGACGACGCTCGGGCTCTATGGCGAGTCGCGGCACGTTTCGGCGCTGGGGTGGCTGGCTGTGCTGTTCGCGATCGCCGGCGCGGCGCTGACACAGGGCGTCGGGCAACGGCCGCCAACGAAGGCGCTGGTCTGGCTCGGCGTCGCGATCGTGTGCTATGCGTTCTGTGACCTGTCGATCGTGCAATCGATCCGCAACGTAGAAGCGCAGCTCGACGGCAATATCCACCCGTTCCGTGCCGGGGCCTTCATCGCGACCGTGCTGTACACCCTCACCGGCGTCATTGCGTTGGGGTTCGCGCCGTGGTTCGGGTCACGACGGACACAGGTCTGGCTCGGGGCGGTGCCGTACACCGCGATGTGGACCGTCGCCATGGTCGGGCTGTACGGCACGTTCGCGATCCTCGGCGTCGTCTACGGCGCGATCTTGCAGAGCACCCGGGCGTTGTGGTCGGTCCTGCTCGGCGGGGTCATCGGGAAACTCGGCGACGGCGACCTTGAAACCGATCACCACCCGTCCGTCCTGGGCTGGCGCGTCGCCGCGGCGGTCATGCTCATCACGGCGGTCGGGCTGTTCAGCTACGTGTCGGCCCCGGCTTCGTGAGCTCAGCGATCCACGCCACACCCGCGACACCCACGGCCACGGCCGGATAACCCCGACCACCCGCTCAACCCGGCCCCGCATTCCGCCGATGCTCCGGCTGTGCGACTGTTCCGTGCCTCGATGTCGAACGCGCCGTCCGGCCCGGCGCCGGAGAACCCCGCTTCCCCCGGCGCGAACCGGCGGCGGCACGGCCGGCTGCGCACCCACGACATGACCTCGAACTTCGGCCGGGTCATGGACCTCTCACGGTCCGGGCTGCGCCTCCGCGTCGGCGGCCGGCCGAGCGCCAAGCTCGGCGAGACGATCGAGCTCGACATCGAAGCCGGCGGCGCCGGCATCCGCCTGCCCGCCACGGTCGTCCGCGTCCAGCGGGTCGGCTTTGCCAGCACGGACCTCGGCGTCGAGTTCCCGGAACTCAGCGAGGACCAGCAGCGCGGCCTCGCCTTCCTCGCCCGGCTCGCCACCGCGACCCCCGTTACCCGACCGGGATAAACCCACCGCCAAGGCCGCCCGCGGCCCCGCCGACTCAATCCAAACCCCGCCGAAGCCGATCACCCGCAATATGAGCACCGACCCCGCCACTCACGCCACGCCCGAGGCCACCGAAGCGCCGAACGGCGTCGAGCGCCGCCGGCACCCCCGGCACAGCGCCGACCGCGTGTTCACCGCGCTGGGCCGGGTGCGCGACATCTCCCGCTCGGGCATGCGCGTCCGGGCCGAGGCCATGCCGGACCTCGACCTCGGCGAACGGTTCCGCCTCGAACTCCGCGACCGCGACCGCGTCTGCCTCCTGCCCGCCCGGCTGACCAACACCCGGCCCTCCGGCGACGGCAACGCGATCAACCTCGGCCTGGAGTTCGGCACGCTCACCCCCGCACAACGCCGGACGATCGACGACATTGTTCAACGCGGCGTCCGCGTCGACACGCTCACCGTCCGTTGGCAGCCAGACCCCAAGGCGGGCGGCGAAGCCACGGAAAGCGACGAGGAGACGGAGGACGTCTACAGCGCCCACGACTCGTTCGCCGGCCTGGCCGTGAGCGCCGAGGGTGATGCCGACACCGACGAAGACGGAGCCGCCGCGCTCGAGCAACTCGCCGAGACCGCGGAGCACTGTGCCGACTTGGCCGACGACGCCATCGACGACGCGGGGGTTGAGGACGACACGGAACCAGCCATGGACCAAGACACGATCACGATCGGTGCCGACGACGTCGTGACCGCGCGCATCAACCTCGCCGAGGGCGACGACGACGCCCGCGACACCCAACCCGGCGAGGTCAACCAGCGCCGCGCCGGCCGCGTCCGCGCCGCCGACACCACCACGTCCCTGGGCCAGGTGCTCGACATCTCCGCCAACGGCCTGCGCGTCCGCCGCAAGGGCGCCGCGCCGGTGAAGATCGGCAGCACGTTCATGATCGACCTGCACGCCGCCGGCCGCATCCTCCGCGCCCCGGTCGAGGTCGTCCGCATCCAGAAGATCGGCTGGCGGACGTTCGACTACGGGCTGAAGTTCGGCGAGCTGCCCGACGACGTCCGCGCCGAGTTCGGCCGGTTCTGCCGGATGGTCTCGCACTGCTCCCAGATCCATTAACCCACCATCACCCGCTGCGCATCAGCCGACGGCCACGCGCCGTCGTGATCCGTCCAGCGGCGGTATCATCCCGCGATGTCGCTGCTGCGCCCGATCCTCCGCAAGGCGGTCACGCACCTGCGCCACCCCGCGGTCGTCGACGACTTCGGCACGTACCGCTACGCCAAGCTGCTCGGCGGGGCGCTCTTCGTCGCCCGCACCATCGAACGCACCACCGACGCCAAGCACGTCGGCATCATGCTGCCCACCGGCGGCGGCTTCCCTATCGCGCTGCTGGGCTGCTGGCTCGCCGGCCGCGTGCCCGTCCCGATCAACTACCTGCTGTCGCGCGACGACCTGCACCACGTCCTCGCCGACGCCAACGTCGACACGCTGCTCACCGCCGGCAAGCTGCTCGACCACGTCCGCGAGAACACCGCCGAGGACGCCATCCCCGCATCGCTCAACCTCGTCAAGCTCGAGGAGCAGAAGTTCAGGGGCCTGCCGCCGCTACGCTGGCCGCGTGACCCCAGCAACGACGAGCTCGCCGTCCTGCTCTACACCTCCGGCACGTCCGGCAAGCCCAAGGGCGTCGAACTGACCCACGGCAACCTAGAAAGCAACGCGCGCGCCTGCATCGAACACGCCGGGCTCGACGAGCGCTGCGTGTTCCTCGGCGTGCTGCCGCAGTTCCACACGTTCGGGTTGACGGTGCTCACCCTCGCGCCGCTGCTGCTCGGGGCCCGCGTCGTGTACACCGCGCGGTTCGTGCCCCGCCGGCTGATCGAGCTGATGCGCGAGCAACGCCCGGACGTGTTCGTCGCCGTGCCGTCGATGTACCACGCGCTGCTATCCGTGAAGTCCGCCACCGCCGACGACTTCTCCTCGTTGCGGTTCGTCATCGCCGGCGGCGAGAAGCTCCCCGCCGCGCTCGACGAGCAGTACCGGACCCGCTTCGGCGTGCAACTCTACGAGGGCTACGGCCTGACCGAAACGTCGCCCGTCACCAACTGGTCGACCCCCGGCCGCCACAAGCCCGGCTCCGTTGGGCCCGCGCTGCCTGGCGTCCGCAACGTCATCCTCGGCGACGACAACACGGTCCTTGGCGACGATGAAGAAGGCGAGATCGCCATCGCCGGCCCCAACGTCATGCGCGGCTACCACCACCTGCCCGAACTCACCGACCAGGTCATCACGCCGATCCAACTCCCGGGCGACGCCGAACCGACCCGCCTGTTCCGCACGGGCGACATCGGCAAGCGCGACGCCGACGGGTTCCTCTTCATCACCGGCCGTAAGAAGGAGATGCTCATCGTCTCCGGCGAAAACGTCTTCCCCCGTGAGATCGAAGAAGTCCTCGACCAGCACCCCGCGGTGTGCGCGTCCGCGGTCGTCGGGCTGCCCGACCCGTCGCGCGGCGAGGTGCCGATCGCGTTCGTCGAGCTCAAAGACGGCGAAGCGGACGGCTTCGACCCCGCCGAGGCCCGCAACTTCTGCCGACAGACGCTGGCGCCGTTCAAGGTGCCGCGTGAGGTGCGGGTGATGGAAGAACTGCCCCGCAACCCGACCGGAAAGATCCTGCGGCGCGCGCTAAGCGATCTGCTCTCGCGGGAACCGACGAAGGAAACCGGTGCCCGGGGCTGACGCGTGGCTATGAAAAACATGGGGTTATATCGACTCGCCGCGCCAAGCCGACCAGTAGCCGGCATGCCGGTCGACGAAACGTTGCGGCGTCTCGCTGAACAGCGCGGCCGCCTCACGTCGGAGCCTGCCGTGCCACGCCGTGGTTTGTTCGGCGTGTAACGCCCGCAGCCGTTTGGCTTCCGGGCGGTCGTTCAAGTCGTGCAGCCAGGCGGAATCCAACGCGGTGTTGTAGCAAACAGAGCACAACGCGCCGAGCCGAACCCGGCACGCAATCATCACGTCCGGCCAAAGCCGTTCCAACCACCGAACCTGCAACGCGAGCGTGTCGAGCGCGTCGGCGAGTTTGTCGGCGTCCGCGACATCGCTGGTGTGGCCCGCCGTAACGCAGGCCCGCCGCGCTCGGGTGTAGGCCGTACGGAGCCCCGGGGCGAGCGCGTCCCACCCATCCGCCGTGAGGTGCCAGTACCCGGCTCGCATCCTTGCCTCCGATACGTCGGCGATCAGCCGGTGCACGGTCGGATCGGGGCTGGTATCCCGCTGCTTCTTCGGTCGCGTCCCGGGCGGTTCGTCCGTCTTGGCATCAATATGGTGCTCCGGGTTCACACCGACGACGCGCTTGTCGCCGGCGTGCCGATCCAGGAACGCGGCGAGCACCGCCTGCGCGTTGGGCGGTGCGCTGCACCGCCGGACGACCGACCGCAGCGACCGGCGTTCCCGCTGCAAGGCCGTCCGGTCCATCACCGGCGACACGAGCGCCAGCAACGCCAAGACGCGTTCCGCGTCGCGTTTGATCCGGCCGCGGTCTACCGGGTCGGTCGAGAGCGCGGCGAGCATCCGGTCGAGGCGCTCCCGTGCGCTGCGGCGTACGGCTTTCTCGACCGGCTCCTTGCGTTTGAGCACGAACATGCGGGCGATGCTAACGCGCGGCGCAAAGGAATCATCGACAACGGCAATCCGCGGGCTTCGCGGAGGCTTGCCAACGCGCCATCGGGTTATAGCTCGTCACTCGTCTTTCTTGTTCCCGCCGAGCAGCCCGCCGAGGCCCTCTTCGAGCTTCTTGCCGGCGTCGTCGATCGCGCCCCCGACGGCCTCGGTCGCTTCGTCGCCGACTTGGTCGAGCGCTTCGGTTGCCTGCTCGCCAACGCCGCCGATCAGGTTCCCGATGTCCGCCAGGCCCGGGACCTTGTCGGCGATGCCCTGGGTCGCGTTGAGCGCGACGGTGTCGAGCACCAACCCGATCACGTCGTCGAGCTTGAGCCCGCTGCCGTCGCTGCCGAGGTTCTGCTTCTCGATGTCGGCGATGACCAGGTCGATGGAGACGGGGTCCTGCCCGGGGATGAGGCTCACCGCGCCCGTGACCTTCGTGTTCGTGATCTTGAGGTCGCGGATGACGACGTTCTTGCCGGCGGCGTCATCCTCGGCCGTTTCTTCGGTCGTGCCGGTGCGTTCGGCGATGGCCTTGCGGAGTTCGTTGAGGTTGAGCTTGCCGTCCTCGAAGGACACGGTCAGGTGCGCCCCGTCGATGTGGACTTTGGGGACGACGATCGTGTCAGACAGCAGCGAGCCCGATTCGATCTCGACGTCGGCCGCGTCGAGGGCGAAGATCGACTCGCCGGTGAAACCCTCGGGCTGGGCCAGCGCGAAGTCCTGGATCGACGCGGTGCCGCCGACCAGGCCAACGTCGACGCCGCCGAGCGTGGTTTCGCTGCCGGTCGCACTGTGCCCAGCGGTCTGCACCGCGGTGCGGACGATCGAGTTGACCATCAGGAACGCGACCAACACCACCGCGACCAGCAACACCGCCAGCACGGCCACAACCTTGATCACCTTCTTCATTTGGGTTCCCTTTCGCAGGAGTTGTCCAGCCACACGCCACACCGCCCACCCCGGGCACGATTGTACCGGCCGGAAACACCGTTCCTTATGATCGCGGCCATGGACGTCGCGTCGGCGATGCAGCACGCCCTGGAACTCGCGGCCTTTGGACAGGGTTACGTCGAGCCCAACCCGATGGTGGGCTGCGTGCTGCTGCGCGACGGCACGGTCATCGGCGAGGGGTACCACCACGAGTTCGGCGGGGCGCACGCCGAGGTCGAGGCGCTGCGGGATGCTCGGGAGAAGGGAAACGATCCCGCCGGGTGCGTCGCCGTGGTGACGCTGGAGCCGTGCTGCCACATCGGCAAGACGCCACCTTGTGTCGAGGCGTTGATCGAGGCGAAAGTCGAAAAGGTCGTCGCCGCAATGCGGGATCCGGACGCGCGGGTGGCGGGGCAGGGCTTTGCGCGGTTGCGCGACGCCGGCGTCGCTGTTGAGGCCGGCGTGATGGAAGCGGAAGCGCTGCGACTCAACGCGCCTTTCACCAAGCGTGTGACGGAGGGACTGCCGTGGGTGGTTGCGAAGTGGGCGCAGACGTTGGACGGCAAGGTGGCCACGTCGACCGGGGACTCCAAATGGATCAGCAACGAGGCGTCCCGCCGGAAGGTGCACGAATTGCGGGCGCGGGTCGACGCGGTAATGGTCGGCGTGGGCACGGTGCTCGCCGACGACCCGTCTTTGACGGCGCGGGACGTCGACGTTCGTCGTGTGGCGCGACGAGTTGTGGTCGACCGCACCGGGCGGATGCGTGCCGAGTTTCCCGGGGCGAAACTGCTGACCGACGGCGGCCCACCGGTCACGGTGATCGACGGCGAGCTCGAAGTCGGGTTGCGACGACTCGCCTCGGAAGGCGTGACGAACGTGTTGCTGGAGGGCGGCTCGACGCTGACCGGGGCCATGCTGGAAGCGGGGCTGGTGGACGAGGCGTGGGTGTTCGTCGCGCCGAAGGTACTGGGCGACGCGGACGGGTTGGACGCAGTAGTGGGGCGGAGGTGTGGAACGATCGCGGAAGCTATGCCGTTCACCCTCGAAGCCGTGGAACCGCTCGGTGACGACGTGTGGATGCGCTATCTCGTCTGAGCGGCACCACAAGGAACGGGCGTCACGCGTTCTCGACCGTGTCGACCACCACGCGGTTGCCGCTCACTTCCGTGACGCGGACGGCGGTGCCGGGGTCGAGGAAGTCGCCGGTGGAGACGGCGTCGACCAGTTGCCCGTTGATCTCGACACGGCCCGACGGACGCAGGCCCGATTCGGTGACGAGCCCCGTGACGCCGACGGCGACGACGCCGGCGCCACCGAAGACGTGGTCGCCGGCGATGGCGTCGCGGGGCGCGCTCACGCCCGGCGGGTTGGCGGGCTCGTTGGTCAGGATGAGGCGGTTGAGGATCGGGATGCTGCCGTAGAACCGCGTGAGCACCGCCATCGCGACCCCGGCGATCACGAACGCCGCGAGCGTGCTCACCGACGAGCGGAGCAGCAACGGCCCCGTCCCCGGCGCAGGCAGCGGCAGCGGCCCGGAGTTGCCGGTCGGCACGATCGACAACGCCAGCCCCGACAAGATCATCACGATCCCCGCGATGCCGAGCAGCCCGAACGTCGGCGTCGCGATCAGTTCCACCGCCAACAAAACGATGCCTATCAGCATCAGCAGGAGGTGCCAGACCTCTGCCAAGCCCACGACGAACGGCGCGCCGAGCAACACCACCAGCGCGATCGCCGCGACCCCGCCCGGGAAGCCCAGCCCGGGCGACTGGAACTCGACGTACGCCCCCACCAGCACGCACAGCACCAGCACGCCGCGTACGAACGGGTTTGTCAGGAAACCGGCGAGGGACTCGGACCACGTCTGTTGCACCGCCGTGATCGACGCGGCGCCGAGCATGCTCTTGAGGTCCGCGTCGTTGGCAACGATCTTCACGGCCAGGCCCAGGTCGATCGCCTCGGACTGCGAGAGCGTGTACAGGGTCGTGCCGTCGTGGATCAGCCCGTTGGGCAGGGTCGTGCCGCTGGGCAGCGTCTCGACGGCCCGCCAGGCGCCGGACTCGGTCGCGCCGAAGGTCGGCGTCGGCCGAGCGATCTGCAGGACCTCGTCGTCGCCGGCGTCGGCGCGGACGTGCGTCGCCATCGCCTCGTCGAAGGGCACGTCGTTTACGAGGATGTCGAAGTCCGTCTGGTTGACGATCCGCCGTTCGCCGGTCGCGACGTTCTCGACGTAGTACAACTCGATGCCGACGACGCACATCGCGTGGAACGCCGCGTAGTCGTAGCCGTTGGCGGTGGCGTTGTCTTTGTACTCGGCCAGGACAGGTGAGAGCGCCTTGAGTCGTTCCGTCGGGGCCATGTCCCCGGCCGGGGTGA
The DNA here is from genome assembly GCA_028285385.1 of Phycisphaera sp. Taxonomy (GTDB): domain Bacteria; phylum Planctomycetota; class Phycisphaerae; order Phycisphaerales; family Phycisphaeraceae; genus CAZIXN01. The sequence goes on along the minus strand of JANQPR010000182.1, from coordinate 10,335 downwards.
CGGGCGCCGAGTCGCCGAAGGTTGAGGACGGCGACATCACGATGAAGTCGCACGCCGAGGCGATCATGGTGCCCGCGGAGTAGGCCTGGTCGTTGATCCAGGCGACGGTGGGCACGCCGAGCGTCTTGAGGTATTTGCAGATGTCGATGGCCGAGGTCACGACCCCGCCGGGCGTGTCGAGCTCGACGACGATAACGGTCGCGCCCGCGGCGAGTGCGCGGTCGACCCGGCGTTGTAGCGACTCGAGCGTGAAGTCGTAGATCATCCCCTCGATCGGGATGATCGCGACGCGGCTGCCCGACGGCAGCGCGTTGAGCGCCGCCACGCCCGGGCCCGCGGTGCGGGAAGGCGCCTGCAGGACGGGGCCGGCCGCTTCCGCTGGATCGCTGGTCTGCGTTGGGGGGGGCGACGCCGCCGGGCCCAGCGCGGATTCGATGTCGGCGGCTTCGTTCACTTCCGCTTCGACGTTCGGGGTCGCGGCCTGCGGCTCGTCCGCCGGTTGCGCAGACGCCCCACACGACAGCAGCGTCGCGAGCAGCACCCCAACGACCTTCGAAGCCATCAACCGCAACTGTTTATTCATCTTGCTTCGAGTATATGACTCGCCCGACGCCAACCGAACACCCGGGGCGTAAACCAAGCGTCCCGCCGCCCCCCAACGACGAGACACCCGTGAATCGAATCCGATCGTGTCTCCGGCCGACCACGCCCCGCTCACGACGCCCCGGTGGCGGCGCTGTCGCGGTTGGACCGCAGCAGCCGGTAGTAGTTCGCCCGGACAAACGCCTCGCGCTGCGGCGCGTTGCCCAGCGCCAGCCGGCCGCGCAGGCCCTCGATGCTGTGGAGGTCCGCCGCCTCGAGCGCCGCGACGAGCTCCTCGATCAGCTTCTCGATGTAGCCGGGCCCGTGCAGGTACAGCGCGGTGACGACCTGGACCGCGTGGGCCCCGCACGCCACCGCCCGGGCCGCGTCCTGCCCGCTGGTCACGCCACCGCTCACGCACAGGTCCGGGCTGACGCGCTCGGCCAGGATCGACGTCCACCGCAGCCGGAGGTTCAGTTCGCCGCCGTCGCTGAACCGCAGCGTCCGCGACGGGGTCAGGCTCGGCCAGTCGATGTGCGGCTGATAGAACCGGTTGAACAGCACCAGCGCATCGCAGCCCGCCTCGCCCAGGTGCGTCGCGAGGTTCGGCAGGGCGGTGACGAACGGCGAGAGCTTCACCGCCACCGGGATCGCCAGCTTGTGCCGCAGCGTGTCGACCATGGAGACCAGGTCCCGCTCGACTTCTTCGCTGGTTTCGCCGAGTTCGGTGCAGACCTTGTAGACGTTGAGCTCGATCGCGTCGGCGCCGGCGGACTCCATCGCCATCGCGTACCGCAGCCAGCCGCCCGGCGTCGTGCCGTTGAGCGACGCGATCACCGGGATGCCCACGGCGTGCTTGAGCGCGTAGATGCGGTCGAAGTAGTCGTCCGGCTCGACGCGGAGGTCCTGCTGCTGGTAGGCCGAGGGCAGCGGGCCCTGCGCCGCCGTGTTGCCCGACAGCGGCATCCCGGACAACTCCTCCTCGAATAGCGAGCTCATCACCAAGGCCGGGGCACCGGCGTCCTCGAGCTTGCGGGCGGTGTCAGGGTCGTCCGACAGGGCGCTGGCACCGGGCATGATCGGGTGGGGCAGGTCCAGGCCGAGATAGCGGGTCCGTAAGTCCATGGGTCGCCTTTCCACGGCGGCGAGTGGGGGAACAGGGGCCGCCGCCGTCACCCCCAGTATAAATCGGACAAATGGGTATGTAAATCAGGATTTCCGGCTTTTACGATTGTACGACGACTTCCCCCGCGTCTCACCCGGCGACAACCCACGCCCGGTAACCGCGTTTTGTGGCCCGCCGGGGGGCGCGGCTACGATGATCGACTGGTCGGCGCATTTCGCCACGCGCCCGTGCCAAGCCCACACCACCCGAAACGCCGCCCCATTCGCCGTCGCCTGACCCCCCGGATTACTCGGAGCGCCCGGAGCCGCCCATGCCCATCGAAATCACCATGCCCCGCCTCTCGGACACCATGGAAGAGGGCACGCTGGTCCGCTGGAACGTCAAGCCCGGGGACAAGGTCGCCGCCTCCGACCACATCGCCGATGTCGAGACCGACAAGGCGACAATGGAACTCAATGTCTTCGATGAAGGCACCATCGCATCGCTCGCCATCGACGAGGGCGGCACCGTCCCGGTCGGGGCCCTGATCGCTGTGCTGGCCGAGGACGGCGAGTCCGTCGAGGACGCCGCAAAGGCCGCGGGCAGCGCGACGAGCAACGGCGAAGCGAAGGACAATCCTCCCGCTCAGGCAGAACCCGCCGGCGACACGGCCGGTGAAACCGCCCCCCCCGTGCAGACCGCCCCGGCCCCGGCTCCCTCCGGAGGAAATGGCAAGGTCCGCATCTCGCCGCTGGCTCGCAAGCTCGCCGACGAGCGCGGGATCGACATCACCACGATCCAGGGGTCCGGGCCCGACGGCCGGATCATCAAGCGCGACATCTTGTCCGCGGGTTCCGGGTCCGCCGGCGCTGCCGCCGCGGCGTCCGTAGCGGCACCCGCCAAGCCCGCGCCTCCCGTCGCCCCCGTGGCCGCCGCCGGCCTCGAAGCCAAGACCGTCCAGCTCTCCGGCATGCGGAAGACCATCGCCAAACGGCTGGTCGAGTCCAAGACCACCGTGCCGCACTTCCAGGTCTCCGTCGCCGTGGACATGGACGCGCTGCTCGAACTCCGCAAAACCATCAACGGCCAGCTCGAGACCCAGGGCGTCAAGCTCTCCGTCAACGACTTCATCACCCGTGCGATCGCGCTCGCCTGCCTCGAAAACCCCGTGATCAACGCGTCGTGGAACGGCGACTCGGTCGTCTACCACGGCAGCGTCAACGTCGGGACCGCCATCGCGCTTCCGATCAAGGACGACGGCTCCGGCGGCGGGCTGCTCGTCGCCACCGTCCGCGACGTCCAGAACAAGGGCCTCCGCCAGATCAGCAGCGAGGTCAAGGAACTCGCGACCAAGGCCCGCACCACCGGGTTGCCCCCCGAGGCCATGTCCGACTCGACGATCACCATCTCGAACCTCGGCATGCCGCAGTACGGCGTCACGCAGTTCACCGCCATCGTCAACCCGCCCAACGCCGCGATCATCGCCGTCGGCGCGGCGCTCGAGCAGCCGGTGGTCCGCAACGGGAACCTCGAGGTCGGGCACGTGATGAACGTCACGCTCTCCGGCGACCACCGTGTCATCGACGGCGCCAGCGCCGCCGAGTACCTCAGCACCCTCCGCCGCCTGCTGGAAAACCCCGCGGCGCTACTGGTGTGACCAGGCCGCTAGGCTGCCGCTCTTGAGCGAGACCGCGGACCAACCCAAGCCTTTCACGGCCGTCGACGGCCATGGCTCCAACCCCGGGTCCTCTCCCGGGAGCGATTCCGTGGACCTGCCCCTCACCCGGCTGTCGCTCACGGACTTCCTCGACCTCGAGACGCTGCAGCACATCCAGGACGCGTTCGCCGCGGTCACAAAACTCGACACCGAGATCCGCGACGCCGACGGCAAGCCGGTTGTCGCGCCCACCGACGCCGAGGAACGCTTCGCCGTTGACGCGACGTTGGGGCAACTCCTCGACGCCGACGCGCAGCTCGAAGACGGCCGGTTCATCGCGCCGATCGCGATCGAGGGCCGGACGCTCGGCTCGATCGTCGTCCGCGCCGACGAACTCAAACAAGGCAACGAGCTCAACCGGGAGCGACTCGAAGCGCTCGCCGCCGCGCTCGACCTCGAGGCCGACGACCGCGACGACCTGCTGCACACCGCCGAGTCCGCGTTCGCCGCCAACCGCGCCGCGTCGGTGCAGTTCCTCTACCTCATCGCCAACGCGATCACCCGGCTGTGCTACCAGACCTGGCAGGCCCGGCACCACCTGCAGGAGCTGTCCGCGCTGTACCGCGTGTCGACCGTGCTCTCGGGCTCGCGCGACCTGCAGCACGTGCTCAACACCGCTGCCCGCGAGATGGCCGAGGTCTTCGCCGTCGACGCCGTCGTCATCCGGCTGCTCGAAGACGGCCCCGACGGGCCCGAACTCAAACGCCGCGCCAACCACGGGCTGTCCGAGTCCTACATCAACCGCAACCGGCTGCTCGTCAACCGCTCCGAGATGTTCAGCAAGGCGATGGCCGGGGAGGTCATCTACATCGAAGACCTGCCGACCGACGAGCGAACCTATTACCCCGAGCTCGCCAGGGCCGAGGGGCTGTCGTCGATGCTCGCGATCGGCATGATCGACCAGGGCACGCCGATCGGCGCCATCCAGGTCTACACCATCGAGAAGCGCACCTTCGCCAAGGAACAGGTCAAGCTCGCCCGCGCCGTCGCCCAACTCACGGCTACGGCGATCTCACGCAAGCGCCTCGAAGACGACCGCCGCAGCAACGCCGAGACGCTCCGCCAACTCACCCTCGCCGCCGACGTCCAACGCCGGATGCTGCCCAAGCGCAACCCCGCGCTCCCCGGGCTCGACGTCGCGGCGCGCTACGTGCCGTCGTACCAGCTCTCCGGCGACTTCTACGACTTCATCAACCTCGGCGACGACAACATCGGGTTCGCCATCGGCGACGTCGCGGGCAAGGGCATCGCCGCCTCGCTGCTCATGGCGTCGGTCCGCGCGTCGCTCCGCGCCTACGCCCACGACCTCTACCACCTCGACGAGATCATCCGCCGGGTCAACGTCGCGCTCACCCGTGACACGCTCGACAACGAGTTCGCCACCCTCTGGTACGGCGTCTACAACCCCCACGCCCGCCGGCTCACCTACTGCAACGCCGGGCATGAGCCGCCCTTGCTCGTCCGCGACGGCAACATCGTCCCCCTCGACGCCGGGGGCATGATCGTCGGCGTCGACCGCACTCAGGCCTACGACAAGGGCATCCTCGACCTCAAGCCCGGCGACCTCGTCCTGCTCTACACCGACGGCCTGCCCGACGCGATGAACGCCGACCAACAACGCTTCGGCCGTGAACGCATCGACGCGCTGCTCCGCGACATCGCCGGCCGCACCGACCTCCGCTCCGCCCAGGACGCGCTCAACCTCGTGCTCCGCACCCTCCGCGACCACGCCGGCCCCCGCCGCGGCAGCGACGACACCACGCTCGTCGTGCTCCGGGCGACGTGAGCCCGCGGCAATGCGCCTTTCTTCGCCCATTGTGAACGCCAGTTGCCGGGACCCGTCAGGATCCGCCAAGACCCGGCCCGGACGGCATCGGCACCCGGCGATCGAGTGCTATGGCGCGAACGGTGTGGACAACCTTCGGACAAGCGCGCGGTGGCACGCTCGTCGGGCTCGCCGGCTACTCCGTCACCGCGCGCCACGCCGGCGACAAAAACGTCGAACACGGTTCTACCCCACCGCTCCCACGCGCCGCCGCGCGCGACGCAGAAAACATCGCCAATGTTTCCCCACGGCATTGAATCACCCAACCCGTTTGCAAGAAACGAGTTGCGTGACTGCCCCGCCGGTTTCTCACAATGCGCCAGACATAAAGTAGAGAGACGAGAGATCAATTCCCTATCTGACTTCTTCTTCACTTGCACTCCTCGATGCCCCGGCCTCAACCCGCTGGCAACGCCCGCACCAGACCGTCGTCCGCCCGGCAACCAAGCCCTTCCGCAACGCCCACCCGCATCGCGCACACGGTTCCCCACCCCGGCCGTATGCCTGGTGCTCCGTCAGGAACCCGCCCTCCTGCCCATTCGCATCGACGTAGTCCCGCAGCGTCGTGCCGCCCGCCGCGATCGCCCGGCCAAGCACGCCCCGCATCGCCCCCACCAGCCGTCCGGCCCGGGCTCGACTCAACCTGTTGGCCACGGCAACCGGAGAGACCCGCGCCTCGAACAACAGCTCGTCCACGTAGATGTTGCCCAGCCCCGCGACCACCGCCTGGTCCAGCAGCGCCGCCTTGAGCGCCCGCTTTGTCCGCCGCAGCGCCGTGTGCAACGCCTCCGTCGAAATCACTGTCGCGTCCGGCCCGAGCCGTGACCACCGTTGCGCGTGCAGATCCGACTCGTCGGCGAACGCCCACACCCCGCCGAACCGCCGGGGGTCCGTGAAGCCCAGCACCCGGCCATCATCGAGCCGCCAACGGACGTGCGTGTGTACCGGCAACGCGACACGTCGTCGCGTCGCCGTAGCCATGGTCGGTTTTCCACCGGGAGTCCCGTTTCCTACGGGCGGCCCGTGCAGCCGAAGCTGCCCCGACATCCCCAGGTGCACGCACACCACACCGCCCGCCTCGCCGACCAGCGCGAGCTGCTTGCCGTGCCGCTTCACCGCCGCGACCCGCCCGCCCCGCAGCGGGCACGCCGGCCCCCGCCAGACCGCCCGCCGACGCAGGACGGTCCGCTCGACCCCGGCGCCGCGCAACGCCGCCTCCAGCGTGCGACGAACGGTCTCGACCTCGGGCAGCTCGGGCATGGAGCAGTGTTGTTGACTTCAGCGAGGTGATTGCGGCGTCAATGTCTCGACGTGAGAGCTTAGGAATGCCTGGTAGTCGAGTTCACTTTGCCAGGATTTAGTTTTGTACGTGTTCATCAGACTAGGCTCGAAGATGCCAGACTGTTCGAGCCAATCGAAAACTCGATCGGAGCTTCTAGGCTGAGTTCTTAGCCAGTCTTTGACGTTGGTTGCTAGGGCTTCTGCGCCATGAAGCGATATGCAGTGTTTGAAGAACGTCTGCGGGGGTTCATTGTCGGACATCCATTCGCACGCGCCTGCGAGGTGGCTGCACTGCTGAATGAATGGAATTCCGGTTTGGCTGAGCAGTCGTGGAACGTCGCTTCGGAAAGTCGCAAGCTCGCCTTCATTCTCCAATGCCCACCACCTATCACTCATCCCTCGTTCGCTAAGACGCAGCCTTCGGAAACTCCATCCTGTCTCGGTATTGAGAGCTTCGTCGGGCCACCGCAACCCTACTGCGATCTCGACCGCCAACGGTTTGGAAGCGCGACTCCACCCATACTTGCCTTTGTGAGCGGTAAGCCGGACATTTTTCACGGAATCAACGTATTCCAAGCATCCCTTCTTCTTGACTTTGTAGTTAGCCAACTCGGGTAGTGTGTTCCGGAGTGACTTCCAAAACGCGTGGACGTCGTCGAACAGGGACTTATTTAGTGCGGCATCGTCCATTTGGGGTACTCCCAGCGGCAGTTCGAACTCCAGGCCGATGTCCGGGGTAATCTAATCTCATGAGTGATATGCCCCCCGAGCAGCTTGTCGCCGAGGCCCGCGACGCCGCCGAACAGCTCCGCACCCAGGTCGGCCGGGCCGTCGTCGGGCAGCACGAGGTCATCGACCAGGTGTTCATGGCCCTGTTCTGCCGGGGACACGCGCTGCTCGTCGGTGTGCCGGGCCTGGCCAAGACGCTGCTCGTCTCCACCGTCGCCAAATCGCTCGACCTGTCCTTCAACCGCATCCAGTTCACGCCCGACCTGATGCCCTCGGACATCACCGGCACCGAGGTCATCGAGGAAGACCACACCACCGGGCAGCGCGTCTTCCGGTTCGTCAAGGGCCCGGTGTTCGCGAACTGCCTGCTCGCCGACGAGATCAACCGCACCCCGCCCAAGACCCAGGCCGCGCTGCTCGAGGCGATGCAGGAGCACCACGTCACCGCGGGCGGCCAGACGATGGCGCTGCCCGAGCCGTTCTTCGTGCTCGCGACGCAGAACCCGATCGAGCAGGAGGGCACGTACCCGCTGCCCGAGGCCCAGCTTGACCGGTTCATGTTCATGATCCGCGTGGGTTACCCCAGCCAAGACGACGAGTTGGAAGTCATCCGCCGGACGACGACGGGCAAGACCGATGCGATCACGCCGGTGCTGAACGCCGAGCGCGTGATGGCCGTGCAGGACCTGGTGCGTCAGATCCCTGTGCCGGACCACGTGGCGACGTACGCGCTGCGGCTGGTGCGGGCGACGCGCCCACCGGACCGCGGGATGGACGACGACCGCCCCGACTTCATGCGGCAGTACCTGCGCTGGGGCGCCGGCCCACGTGCGAGCCAGTACCTGATCCTCGCCGGCAAGGCCCGCGCCGTGCTGGACGGCCGTACGCACGTCACCGCCGCCGACATCACCGCGATCGCCGCCCCGGTGTTGCGTCACCGCATCCTCACCAACTTCAACGCCGAGAGCGAGGGTGTGACGGCCGACGACCTGATCGACCGCTTGCTCGAGGCGATCACGATCGACGCGACGACGGACCCGCAGGCCGCGGCGGTGCTGCGGTGATGGATTGAACGCGGAGACGCTGAGGCGCGGAGCAAGCCTCGGAAGTGTTTGCTCTTTGCCAACTCTGCGGTCTCTGCCACTTCGCGTCTCCGCGTTTTCATGCTGCTATGACTGCGTCGCCCAACTACCTCGACCCGCAGACGCTCGCCTCGATCAAGGGCATCGACCTGCGCGCCCGGCTCATCGTCGAGGGGCTCATGTCCGGGCAGCACCGCTCGCCGGTCCAGGGCGTGTCCGTTGAGTTCGCCCAGCACCGGCCGTACACGCCCGGCGACGACCTCCGCTCGCTCGACTGGAAGATCCTCGGCAAGACCGACCGGCTCTACATCAAGCAGTACCTCAAGGAAACCAACCTCGACCTGCTCCTGCTCGTCGACTGCTCGGGGTCGATGGGCTACACGTCGCTGACCACTGAGCGCCCGGGCTGGTCGTCGAACTGGACGAAGTGGAACCACGCGTGCTGTGTGGCCGCCGCGATGGCGTCGGTCGGGTTGGCCCAGCGCGACCGCGTCGGGCTCACGCTCTTCGCCGACGACGTCGTGGACGGGACACGGTTGTCCAACGCCTCCGACCACTGGCAGGCGATCGCGGCCACCCTGGCCCGCACCGAACTCGTCGACGAACGCAACGACGAGCTCGTCCCCGACGACAACACGCACAACCACACCGACCTCGAACGCATCGTGGACCGCACCGTCAACCGGCTCGGCCGGCGCTCACTGGTCGTGCTGATCTCCGATTTGTTCGACGACCCCGCGCACCTGGAAACGGCGTTGGGACGTTTGCGCTTCTTCCGCGGCAAGGGCCACGACGCGATCGTGCTGCAGGTCATGGACCCGGCCGAGCTCGACTTCGGCATGCGCGACCCGACCGACTTCGTCGGCCTCGAGGGCGAAGGCCGGCTGCCGCTTGACCCCGCGGCGTTGCGGACCGCGTACCTCGAGGTGGTCGCCGAGCACCTGGACGTCGTCGAGAAGCTTTGTCGGAAGTTCGGGTTCGACTACCTGCGCCTGAACACGAAGGACGCCCTGGGCCCGCCGCTGTCGCACTTCCTCGCGAAGCGCGCGTCGATGATCGGGAAGCAGTAGGAAGTGAACCACAGATGAACGCGGATGGACGCAGATTGAGTCGACGGCAGAACGGCCTTCTCGTCATAGCGACAAGCACGATTGCTGGTGGCGGCGGAATGATGCTTGCCGCAGCCCTCGTGCTTGAACGTGACTGGAGCATTCATCGTGTTGGACTTCTCGGTGGTTTGGTTGCTGCGTCAGGGTGTTTTGTCCTTGGCTTGGCATGTTTGCGAAGATGGTCGGACTTAACGAAGCCAGTCGGTTCACGCCTGGAATCATCTGCGTGAATCCGCGTTTATCTGTGGTTAAACATGCTCGGTTTATTGGCCCAAGTCGCGTCCTCGTTCATCGCCCCGGCGCTCGCCGGTGCGGGCGCGGCGGCGGTGGCGGTACCGGTCGCGATCCACCTGTTGTCGCGGCTGCGGCGCAAGCGGCAGCGCTGGGGGGCGATGCGGTTCCTGCGGCTCGCGTACCAGAAGCAGAAGAACCGGCTGCGGCTCGAGCAGTGGTTGCTGCTGTTGACGCGGTGCCTGCTGGTGTTGCTGATCGGGCTGGCGTTGGCGGGGCCGGTGGTCGGCGGGGCGGTCGCGCGGTGGTTGAGCGGCGCGGCGGGCGGGGGGCGGACGGTGCATGTCGTGATCGACGATGCGTTGAGCAGCGCGGTACGAGATCGGGAAGATCGAGAAAACCAGGAAAATCAAGAAACGCTGGAGACGCAGGAAAGTACGACGCGCTTAGATCGGTTGAAGCGCGACGCGGCCGACTTACTCGACGGGCTCGGCAACGGGGACCGGGTGGTGTTGTGGCGGACCACTTCGCCCGGGGGACCCATCGAAGGCGCGGCGGGTGGCGGCGTCGCGGCGGTGCGTTCCGCGTTGGACGAGCTCCGGCCCGGGTACGGCGCGGCGGACTGGGCGGGGACGTTGTCGGCGGTGTCCCGTCGGGTGGCGGAGCAGGACGGC
>JANQPR010000176.1 GCA_028285385.1 Phycisphaera sp. | reverse complement strand
TCGCCGAGGTCGGCCAGGAAGCCGCCGGCGGAGAAGATCGAGTAGGAGAAGATGTCGAACGGGTTGCCGGTGTCGGAGCGGAGCGAGAGCGATCCGCCGTCGGAGGCGTTAACGACGAGCTCGACGTCGGCGGCGTGGGCGGGCGTCCCGGCGGTCGCCAACGCGGCGACGACCGACGCAACGGCGAGGGTACCGGTCGTGCAACGCCGCGGGGCCCGGGCGTTCGAGACGGCGGGCCGGGAGCGGAGGCAAACGGGGCGTGAAAACATGTCTTTCTCGGTGGCTACCGGGCGACGCGCCGAGAGGAGCGAGCCGCGCGGGACGGGTCTTTCTCGCGGGGCGGGCACGACCACATACGCCGGGTCGGGCCGCAGCAAAACCGTTTCACCGTCGACGTGGAAGCCGCGGTAGATTTCAGAACTATACCACCACGCCGGCACAGCGGCTAGCGGTTTTCGGGGCGACGCGGCGGACCAACGGCGGACCAAACCTGCTTACGTACGGGGCGACGCTCGAAAGAAAGAAGCCCACGGTCGGTTGACCGTGGGCTTCGTGGGTATCGAGTTGTCGTGACTGGTCGCAGGGCGAACTCAGGCGCTGCGGCGACGCAGCATGGCCAGACCGCCGAGGCCGAGCAGGGCCAGGGTGGCGGGCTCGGGCACGGCGCTGCCGTCGAAGTTCGGGGCGGCGACGCTGCCCCAGTTCTGGAGCACGCCGTCGAGCTCGTTCTGGTCGACGGTGCCGTCGAACGGGCCGCCGCCGACGAGGTTTGACTCGTTGCCGGTGAAGGTGCCGGTGCCCCAGTTCTGGAGGACGATGTCGAGGTCACCCTGTTCGACCTGGCCGGAGTCGTCGTAGTCGCCGGTGATGCCGCCGACGCCGGGGTCGGGGATGTAGTTGTTGTCGATAAGGAACTGGACCATGTCCGGGACGTCGCCAGCGACGGCCGTGTCGAGCTCGATGTTGTCGTAGACGACGAAGTTCGAGCCGATGGGGTCGCCGTTGAAGGACGAGAACCCGTCGAGGAAGCCCAGGCCGATGGTGCCGTTGTCGCTGACGATCTGCGTGGCGTCGCCGGCGGTGGCGGGGTCAACCTGGAGGACGACGGTGCCGTCGATCACGTGGGTCCAGATGCCGTCGACGTAGTACACCTCGTGAGAGGCCCAGCGGTTATACGGCGTGCCGCCTTCGAGGAACGTGTCGTTGTCGTTGATGGTGCGGGTCTCGGAGGGCACGGTGTAGGCCGGGGCACCCGAGATCTGCGGGAACTGCTCGCGCCAGAACTGGTTGGCGGTCGCGGCGATGGTGTTGGCGTCGGTCGCGTCGAAGGCGGCCTCGTTGCCGACCTGCGGGGTGGCGTGCCCGTCGTCCTGGTTGGAGGTTTCGATCGGGGTCACGTAGTCCGAGCCGTCCGCGGCGAAGCCGGCGTTGATGAAGCCCTGCTCGATGTGAGCGGTGGCCAGGCCGGTGAAGCCCTCGTTGCGGTCTTCGATGGTGATGTCACCGATGGTGACTTCGTAGTCGTCGAAGCCGTCCTGGTCGGTGGTGATGGCCAGGGATTGGCCGGAGGTGCCGGTCGCGAACGGGCCGCGGTACTGGCCCGAGCCACCGGCGGCGGGGGTCTCCCCCGGGGTCAGGTTGATGCCGGCCCACTGGTAGTTGGTCGCGCCCGACGGGCCGCCGCCGTCCACGCCCGTCGCGACGGACATGTACGAGTCGTACTTGAGCACGAAGTTCTCGTTGGCCGTGCCGGCGCCGACGTCGACGCCGTTGGCGACGATGCCAGCGAACAGGCTGGTCGAGACGACCGGGTTGTTGTTGGCCGAGATGAAGATGCCGGTCGTGGCGGTGTCGCCGACGTCGGAGTTCGGGGCTTCGGGCAGCGAGTAGGTGATGAACCCGTTGCCGAAGATGTCGTGGTTGCTGTAGTCGATGCCGAACTGGACGTCTTCGGCGGTGCCGCCGTCGCCGTCGCCGATGACCGTCCAGGACCCCGCGTTGCCCGCGTCGTCCGAGAAGATCTGGCCGTGGGCCGAAACGCCCGCGCCGGCCATCGCTGCCATCGCCAAAATCCACTTTCTGTCTGCCATCATCATTCTCCTGGGGAAAAATAAGCAGGGATCAATCGAGGGGGGAGCCGTCTGGCTCAGGTTGGATACTACCCGCCCTCACACCAAAAAACGACCGAAAAACTCGGGCAAAACTCAGTTTTCGTTGGGTTTGCTCGCCACGAGGTCAAAATAGTTGCCCGCCACGGCGACGCCGGGGAAGTTGATGCCCATCTTCAGGATGTCGCCCATCGCGTCGGCCTGATAGGCCGCGCGGGTGTTGGGGGTGTTGACACCATTCGTCTCCCGGTTCGCGTTCTGGAACTCCTCTTGGAAGGGGGCCTTGATCGTGGACACGTGACCGTCGCCCCACATGTTCTGGAAGGAGTCGTTGTACCGGGCGTGCGGCGCTCCGGCGTTGCCGACGTTGGCCACGATGTCGATCACCACATGCGCCCCCCACATCAACCCGTCGTTGGGCGCGGGTCCACTACCGTCCGCAAACTTGCGATCACCACTGGTAATAGCCAAGTCCTGCACTCCCGTCGTCACCATGACGGTTGACGCGTCTTCCATGTCCTCGATCCGAGCCGGCGTGTCGTCGGGAAGGTCTTTCCGCGGGTTGGCCGCATTGACGGAAGTCGAGCCTCGGAACGACGACGCCTTGTGATAGTTCGCACCGACATGGACATAGTTGTATCCATAGTGGATGCGGTTCCACCGGCTGTCGTCCATGTTGTCACGGGTAATGGACTTTGAGCGATCAGCCCCAACGCCAGCGGCCTCAAGGAACGGCGTCTCGCCGTCGGCAAATGCTGGGTCGCGGTACACGTCGGCTCCGGGGACGTAGCCATCCACGCCGAGGCGGGTCATCCAGAACCAGATCACGGTGCCGTCAACGGGCGTGCCACCGGAGCTTTGCTGCCACAGCGGGAAATAGCCGTTGTTGTCGGCCTGGTACGCGGCCATCGCGATGCCGATCTGGCGTTGGTTGCTGCCGGATGCGGCGATCCGGGCGGTGTTCCGCGCCGCGCCCAGGGCCGGTAGCAGGATGCCGATCAGCAGGGCGATGATCGAGATCACGACGAGCAGTTCGATCAGGGTGAACGCGTCACAGGAGGTTCGGGTTCGATTCAGCATGGTGGCCACTCACGGGGTAGTTACTGGAGGTATTGCGGGGCACGCGATTCGTGCGATCGTCGAACGTCTTGCAGGCTGGCGTCACGGGGCCGCGTAGCTGGCGGCGTTCATGAATGTGCCGGTTTCTGTCCAGCCATTGGGGGTGTCGGGCACGCGGGCCTCGCCCAGCGCATCGTCGGCGTAGACGTAGCCGGTAGACTGCTGCGACAGGCCGCCGACGGGGAGTCGGATGGTTTCCGTGTGCCCGTCGACATAGGTCACGTTGATGCCGTTGCCGTGACGGGCGTGGGGCCAGCCGCTGTTGCCGGCGGTCGAGGTGGCGTCCCACACGAAGTTGCTCCCACGGAAGTTCTGGGATTGCCGATCGCTGAAGTTGCTCGGGAGGTAGTCGCCGAAGCCGGCCACACGGATCGGGAACGGGATGTCGGTTGCGGTCGCCGCGTCCATGGCGTACGCGGTCTCCGACGGGGTTTGGAAGTCGCCGGTCCGCGGCGTGAGTGTGTTCGACCTCTCGCCGGTGCCCTGGACGTAGGGGAAGTTCGTGCCGAAACCGCTGCGGCGTTGCAAGCTGCCGACGTTGCTGGTGTTCATGCCGTAGTGGATGTAGAGCCAATCGGCGTCCTGCAACCACTCGTCGGAGCCCTTTTCGGCGGGGTTGGTCGCGTTGCCGCCGTCGATTAGGTCGGGCGTCCAAGGGTCAAATCCGACCTCTTCCATCCGCGGGCAGATGAATGCTTCGCCTCCGCCAAAATAGCCCTCGTCAATCAGCGTCGCGGACCAGAACTGGACGTCACCCAGGCCGGCGTCCCAGCGGTCGCGGTATCGAACGTTGTACTCGTTGTTGTCGGTGGCGTACGTCGTAACGCCGAGGCCCAACTGCCGGAGGTTGCTCAGGCAGGCGGCGTCGCGGGCGGTGTTCCGCGCGGCACCCAGGGCCGGCAACAGGATCCCGATCAGCAGCGCGATGATCGAGATCACCACGAGCAACTCGATCAACGTGAAACCAACACGGCTCGCGCGGCGGGTGGTTGGAACGGTCATGCGAAGGGGGCTCCTGTCGTTTCCCGAACCTCGACCCATCCAGGTGTCGCAGGCCGGGCAATGAGGTCGTCCGTGCTCCGCCGAGGCAGGCGATCGGCGGGAGTTCGTCGAACGGGCACCCGACAAACCGGGCGCGGGATCGAACGGGTGGTGGTTGGGGCAGCAATCACGCGAAGCAGTAGGCCGGGTCATGCCAGGTCAGAAGGGACGTGGTGAGTCAAAGGTCAAGCAAGCCAGACGTGGCGAAAGACGGTCATCGAGCCGAAACGTCTTCGCCGACACACAACCAGCCTGCAACCCGTGTCGACCGACGAAACACCCGGCATCGGATGCACAGACCCGCCTTGGGATGGCTGAGGTCCGTAGAAAACGGTCAACTCGCTCACACGTGTCCGAACAACCTCCTCGGGTGAACTGCAGGCTTCCCCCAGAATATATCAAGATTCTTCCGCTACGCGAACCAGAAATTGCATAAGTTTCAAAGAGAGTATCCGAACGCGGCCACCTTTATTCATATATTCAACTCGTTTTTTCTAATGATTTGTTAATCCCGCCGCCCGGCGCGGGACGTTGGACACCGAATCCCGGCCCAGCCCGCAAGCCGCCCGCGACCCGCCGGGGCTTTCTAAACTGCGCCCCTTAACCCGCCACGCTCGGCGGGCGTACTTCTCCGTGACGCCCTAGCCCCCGCCGCCCTCACCCCGCCCCGGAACGCCGGATGACCCCCGCCCTGCTTGCCGCCGCCCCGCCGCTCCTGACTCAGGCCGATGCCCCTGCCGGCTCCAACCTGCTCAGCCCGGAGTCGATCAACGTTGCGTCCGGCGTCGGCTACCGGGTCGCGGAGCTGTTCATGTTCTCCCCGGTGATCAACACGGTCATCGCGGCGTTGTCCGTGCTCGCGGTCGGCGTGTTCCTCTGGCTGCTGCTGACGATCAATACGCGGGCGGTTGCGCCGCGCGACTTCCTCGACGAGGTCACCCGGCTGGTGATCCGCGGCGACCTGGACAAGGCCGCCGACCTCTGCCGCCGGGCACGGGGTGTGTTCGTCGCGCCGATCGTGCAGCGTTGCGTCGAGAACGCCGGGCAGGGGCACACCGTGATCCTGGAGATGGTGCAGACCGAGGGCCGACGCGCAGCGGACGTGGTGTGGAACCGGATCAGCTACCTCGCCGACATCAGCAACGTCGCGCCGATGCTGGGCCTGCTGGGCACGGTGATCGGGATGATCACGGCGTTCTTCGGCCTCGAACGCGAAACGGGATCGGTCGACGCGGCGGTGCTCTCACGCGGCGTCGGGCAGGCGATGACGACGACGATGTTCGGTCTGTTCGTCGCGATCATGGCTCTGGTGATGTACTCCGTGATCAAGAGCCGGGCGACGCGCACGCTCGCCGAGGCAGAGCAGGCGGTGAACACAATCGCGGACCACCTGCAGCGCGGCAGCTGAAGCCGAACGTCATGAGTTTTACCGGCGAATCCCGCGAGCGCACCCGGCCGATCCTGCCCCTGGCGGGGATGGTGGACGTGCTGTTTCTGCTGCTGATCTTCTTCATGACCGCGTCGGTGTTCCGCGAGGCGGAGCTGGAGTTGCCGGTGTCGCTGACGCCGGGCGAGTCGGCCGAGACGCCGGTAGACGCGGCGTCACAAGTCATCGTGACGGTGACCGACGACGACCGCGTGTTCTTCGGGGCGCGGGAGACGACGCTGGCCGAGTTGCGCGGTCTGATCGAGGAAGTCTTGGCCGTGTCGCCGCGTGAGACGCTGGTCGTCCGCGCCGACGTCGAGAGCCGGACGGGAACGGTTGGACGCATCCTGGACCTGGCGGAGTTGGCGGGCGTGGTCGACACACGCTTCGCGATGATCCGCGAGCAGGAGTAGGTACGAAGTGCGAAACGCGAGGTGCGAAGTGAAGACACGTGTCGTCGTCGCGTTTGCGGTCGTCGTCGCGTTGCAGTGGCTGATGCCTGGCTCCGTGCTTCGCACTTCAAACTTGGCACTTGCCCAAAATGATCCCGCGCACCAACAGTTCCTGTTTGCCTACAAGCTGCTGCAGCGTGGCGACACGGCCGAGGCCGCGACCGAGCTCGACCGGTACCTGCGGACGTACACCGAGGCGCCGAAACGTGGCGACGCGTTGTACTACCGGGCGCTGCTGCATCGGCGGGCGGGCGAGGCGGGGGCGGTGGTCGAGTTGTTGTCGCCGTCTGGCCGGCCGGCGCCGCAGCTCGTGCCGGGCTACGCGGTGGATCTGCTGCTCGGGCAGTCGCTCAGCGACCTTCAGCGGTTCGACGACGCGCTGGCGGTGCTGTCGCGAATCGACGTGGAGGGGCTAGGGCCGAAGCTGTCGGCGTCGGTGAGGTACCTGCGCGGCACGGCGGCGCGCGGCGCGGGCGATCTCGGGCTGGCGGCGCAGGAGTTGGACGCCGCCGCGGCGGCCGAGAGCGACGTGCGCGGGCGAGCGCTGCTGGATTTGTCGCGGGTCCACGTGCAGCGCAACGACACGCCGGCGGCGCGGGCCGCGCTGGAGCGGGCGTTGAA
>JANQPR010000174.1 GCA_028285385.1 Phycisphaera sp. | reverse complement strand
CGTGGGTCTCCTTCAACGCCGACTTCGGCTCGTGGTACTTCGACGCCGACCCGACCGACCACCGCGAGTACCGCGGCTTCTCGCAGAGCGACGGCGACTACGGCGGGGTGCGGGTCAACGACGAGCGCCGGTATACCAACCCGCGGCCTCGCGCGGCGCGCGGCCTGGACCTGTTCACGGTCGCGTTGCACGAACTGGGGCACGCCGTCGGGTGGACCTTCGCGAACCTCGCCGACTACCGCCGCGACACGGGGCGGGACAACGATGTGCGGGTCGCGTCGGGCCTCCCGGGTGCGGGAGCCGTGGTCGAGCGCGAGGGCACGCACCCCGATGGGGCCAGTACGATGCTGATGTCGCCCACGATCTCGCTCGGAGAGCGGGTGCTGCCGTCCGTGCTGGACATCGTGACCGCGGCGACGATTTCGCGCTACCCGGACGCCCGCGTCGGCCTCGGGGACCTGCTGAGCCCTGGCTTGAACGAGGGCCGGGTCATCGACGTCCAGCTGCCCGACGGCACGACGACGCGGGTGAACCTCGGCCGGGTCTTCGACCTGCCCGAGCCGGCGTCGGCGGTGGTCTGGGGGCTCGTGTTTCTGGCGTGTGCCGCGCGTCGAACGCGTGGTTGACCGGCGGCTCGGCGTCATCGGACGCCGATCACACCCGAAAACATAGACGCCGATCAAGCGGCCGGTCAGCGTTGTCTCAAAATGACAACTCCGGTTGCACGGTGCGCCGCGCGGCCGCCGAGGTGGTGACTTATCTTGCACGCTTGGATGTTCGTAAGAAAGGAGCGCCCATGCCCCGGCAAGCGATCATGGACACCATCGAGCGGGTCGGCCTGGTGGCGATCATCCGCGCGGACTCCCCCGACGGCCTCGGCGACACCTGCGAGGCGCTGCGGGCCGGTGGCGTGTCGGTCGTCGAAGTCACGATGACGACCCCCGGCGCGCTCGAATGCATCGCGGCGGCGGCGCAACGCTTCGGCGACGCGGTGCAGGTCGGCGTGGGCTCCGTGCTCGACGCGGCGACGGCCGAACGGGCGATCGAGGCCGGCGCGTCGTTCGTTGTTTCACCCGTGTTCAAGCCCGAGGTGATCGACGCGGCGCACCGCCACGACAAGCCGTGCTTCGCCGGGGCGTTCACGCCGACCGAAGTGCTCGCCGCGACCGAGGCCGGCGCCGACCTGGTCAAGGTCTTCCCCGCCAACCACAACGGGCCCAAGTTCTTCAAGGACATCCTCGCGCCGATGCCGCACCTCCGCCTGACCCCGACCGGCGGCGTCGACCTGAACACCATCCCCGACTGGTTCGCCGCGGGCGCGAAGTGCGTCGGCGTCGGCAGCGCGTTGGTGAAGAAGGACTTGATCCGGGCGGGCGACTGGGCGGCGCTCACGGCGTTGGCGGCGCAGTACGTCGCGGCCGTAGCCAAGGCCCGTTGACCCCCGCGGCGCACCCGGACGCTTCGGAATACCATGTGGCCCGCCGACGTTGGCTGGACGCCTCACGCTACCCGTTAGGACAAGACCATGCTGAAGCACGCACTGATCGCCGCATCGCTCGCCGTCGCCGGTTGCGCGTTGGTGGGCTGCAACACCGTCAAGGGCGCCGCCGAGGGCGCCGAGCAGGACATCGAAGAAGTCGGCAAGAACATCCGCGGCGAGTCCTCCGAGCCCGAAACGGGCGACAAGCAGTAGAAAACTCGCCCCCGGGCCGGCGGTTGGACGACATCAGTGCCGGTGATCGGCATTGTCCCCCAGCGCGTGTGGTCGAGGGTCGCTCTCGCGGCGGCCTTGCTGTTGGGCGTCTCGCTGACCGGCTGCCAGACCGTGAACGGCCTCGTGTACGGCTTCGAGCGCGACGTCGACACGATCGTCGCCGCCGTTGACCGAGCGACCGCCGACCTGTTGCCCGCCTCGGGCCCGGCCCCACAGCAGCCGCAACTGACGCACGTCGACTTCCCCGACGAGCCGAGCCCGCACGCGGTCCCGACCCGTTTCGGGAGGCCGCGGCACTACCAACTCGGCCACGACTGAGCCGTAGGGGACGCGGCGTGATGCGGTATCTTCGCCGCATGCCGTTCATCACCGACGACTTCCTGCTCACGACCGACGCGGCCCGTCGGCTGTACCACGACCACGCCGCGGCCCGGCCGATCTACGACTACCACTGCCACCTGCCCCCGGCGGACCTCGCGGGCAACCGCACGTTCAACAACCTGTTCGAGGCCTGGCTCGAGGGCGACCACTACAAGTGGCGCGCGATGCGCGCCCACGGCGTCGAGGAACGTTTCTGCACGGGCGACGCGTCGCCGGAGGATAAGTTCGCCGCGTTCGCGCGGGCCGTGCCCTCCACGCTCGGCAACCCGCTGTATCACTGGTGCCACCTCGAGTTGCAACGCTACTTCGGCATCGACACCGTCCTCAACGAAGACACCGCTCCCGAGGTCTGGGCCGAAGCGAACCGGCAGCTCGCCGGGATGCCCGTGTCGGCGATCCTGGAGAAGTTTGGTGTCCGGCTGATCGGCACGACCGACGACCCCGTCGACACGCTCGAACACCACGCGACACTGCAACGCCAGCCGCTCGTGAACACCAAAGTCGTCCCCGCGTTCCGACCGGATAAGGCGTACACGCTCGACGACCCCGCCGCGTGGAACGCTTATCTCGACACGCTCGGCGAGGCGGCCGGTGTCGGGATCAACCGGCTCGACGACCTGCTCGACGCGCTGGCGAAGCGGCACGCGTTTTTCCACGACATGGGCTCGCGCCTGAGCGACCACGGGCTGGAGAACTTGCCCGACGTGACGTGTTCCGACGCCGACGCCCGGGACATCTTCGACCGCGCCCGCGGCGCTTCATCTGCCAACACCGCGTCGGGCTGGGACGACGCGTCGAAGGACGTCTCCCCGTTGCACCGCGCGAAGTTCCTCGCTTACCTGTTGCTGTTCCTCGGCGAACTCGACGCCGAGGCCGGCTGGACGAAGCAGCTCCACCTGGGCGCGATGCGGAACAACAACGGCTGGGCGATGGAGCACCTCGGCCCCGACACCGGGTTTG
The DNA here is from genome assembly GCA_028285385.1 of Phycisphaera sp. Lineage (GTDB taxonomy): Bacteria > Planctomycetota > Phycisphaerae > Phycisphaerales > Phycisphaeraceae > CAZIXN01. The sequence goes on along the minus strand of JANQPR010000174.1, from coordinate 2,392 downwards.
ATTCCATCGGCGACTTCCCGCAAGGCCCCGGGCTGAAGCGTTACCTCGGTACCCTCGCCGCACGCGGGCACCTGCCGCAGACCGTGCTCTACAACCTGAACCCGGCCGACAACCACCTGTTCGCGACGATGGCCGGGAACTTCAACCTCAACGTCGACGCCTCGCGCGAAGGCCGACCCGCCAAGATGCAGCACGGCAGCGGCTGGTGGTTCCTCGACCAGAAGGACGGCATGCGCGACCAGATGCGGACGCTCGCCAACCTCGGCCTGCTCCGCCACTTCGTCGGCATGCTCACCGACTCCCGCAGCTTCCTGAGCTACCCCCGGCATGAATACTTCCGTCGGACGCTCTGCGGCCTGCTCGGCGAGATGGTCGAAGGCGGCGAGCTGCCGCGTGACTTCGACCTGCTCGGCACGATGGTCGAAGACATCAGCTACGGCAACGCGGCGCGGTACTTCGGGATGTGACGCGCTACACGGGCAGCGTCGCCGTGAACGCGGTGCCGCGGCCTTCTTCGGAGTGCGCGGTGAGTTGGCCGTCGTGCTCTTCGATGATGCGTTTGGTGGTGGGCAGCCCGAGGCCGGAGCCGCCTTTCTTGCCGGTGGAGAAGTAGGGCTCGAAGATGCGCGGCAGCACGTCGGCGGGGATGCCCGGGCCGGTGTCGGTGATGTGGATGTTCACGGTGCCGGAATCCGGCGTGCCCGACGTGCGGAGGTGGAGCTCGTCGCCGCCGCCGTGAGGTTGGGGCGGGTTGGCGTTTCGGGCGGCCTGCATCGCCTGGATGGCGTTGAGCATGAGGTTGAGGATCGCCTGTTTGAGCAGGGCGGCGTCGACGTCGGCGGTGTGCGGGTCGGCCTGGAGGTCGAGGCGGAGGCGGACGCCGGCGTCGCTCGCTTGCGGCTCGAAGAAGTCGGCGAGCTCGGTGAGCAGGCGGTGCAGGTCGGTGGGCTCGCGGTGGAGCTGGACCCGGCCGGCGAAGCGGAGGAAGTCTTCGAGGATGTCGCGGAGGCGCTGCGTCTCGCGGTGAAGCCCGTCTAGCCGACGGGAGACTCGGCCGAGGCTGTCTTGCAGGTCGCGCGGGCCGTTGGCCTGCGGCTGTGCCTCACGCATCGCGTGCACGGATTTCTGTGCATCGGCGATGTCCTCCTGGAGCAGCTGGACGTTGAGCCCGACGGTCGAGAGCGGGTTCTTGATCTCGTGCGCCAGCCCGCCGGTCATGGTGCCGAGTTCGGCGAGGCGTTCGGCGCGTTGGGCACGCCGCTCGGAGTCGAGCGCCCGGCGTTCGACACGGCGGGACCACACGCGGGCCGTCGGGATCGCCAACAGCAGCCCCAGCGCCACGCCGATGAACAGCCACGTCCACATGGCGTGAAGATACGGCAAGGGCCGACGGCCCGTTCCGCACCGGCGCGCGACAACCGCACGGACGCAAACCCGCTTCCCACGGGGTGGCGGCGTGCCGTCGCGTCTCAGTCGTGGTGTTGCCCGACGGCGGCCTCGTTGCGGTGGACGGCCTGGGCCTGGAAGCCCTTGTCGCCCTGCGTGAGTTCGTAGTCGACTTCTTCGCCGTCACGGAGAGAGCGGAACCCGTCTCCGTTGATCTGGGAGTAGTGGACGAACACGTCCTGCCCGTCGGGGCCGACGATGAAGCCGTAGCCCTTCTTGGGGTCGAACCACTTGACTTGTCCGTGAATCGCCATGATGGCCTCCGTGACCATGGGTCGGCGGGGCGTTGCGCGGCGGGGCGGGGGCGCGTCGGTTCCGGGTCAAGCCGGGCCGCCCTGATCGATGGGGGCTTGGCCGGGCACGGAACGGGATAACGAACGGATCACGGCACCCAATCACCACTGAACACAACGGGTCGACCGACCCGGGGAACGAAACATGGCGGCGCCCCATGTTGAGATGATTTCGCCGCCGTAAACCACCACGCGTCGCCAAGGCAAGCAGGCCGAGAGAGGGGAACGACGCGTGCGTGAACCTCCGCGGCTTCCTTGTTTACCGCGGGCCGAACGCTGTATCGGCACTTAGAGCATAGTCGCCCCGGGACTTCCCGCCAATACCGAGATTCACCCCTCGGGGTAATGCGTAGGACGCCTTAGCAGGCATGGGCGGGCCGACCGCGCTCAGTAGAGCGTCTCGAGCCCGTACCGGCGGCGCACCTCGCGTACCTCGTCGACCAGCGCCGGCTGCTCGCCGAGGCGGAGGATCTCGCTGTACACCTCGTGCAGCTTCCAGAACGCCCAGCCCTTCGCGACCGGCTCGCCGCCGTTCTCGGCTTGCGTCGGGTCGCGGGTGAACGTGAAGTCGACGGGCCGTCCGTTCTGCGCCCGGCCCGTGATCTGGAACGTCATCGGCTTGCTGGCGGAATAGCGCCCGTACACCGCGAAGC